>NZ_JBYCKM010000001.1:0-60304 GCF_057473385.1 Alkalihalobacterium sp. TH-98
CACGCCGCCAGCGTTCGTCCTGAGCCAGGATCAAACTCTCCATAAAAGTGTTTGATATAGCTCACTTCCACAGGATGTGGTGGCTTCGATGTTGCGATTGTCGTCGCGTTCTTAATCGAAGATTCTTCATCACTGTGACGTTTTAAAACACTGACGAGATATCATGTATCTCATATTTCGCTTGGCTTTTTGTTCAGTTTTCAAAGAACTTTTTTTGTCGTTCCAGCGACAAGAATTATATCTTATCACGCTAGCAACATTTAATCAACAACTATTTTTTGGTAAGTTTTAATTATCAACTTCAGACTTAACGAAGCGACAAAATACATCATAACAAATTTTTAACTTTAATGCAATAACTTTTTATAAAATAATAGCAATCAACATGTGCTTCAAATAGATCGCTCAGTGGCGATAGAAAGTAATATATCAAATTTTATACTAATAAGCAACAGGATTTAACACTCCAATTTTACCCATATATTAATTGATTTAGTATTTACTTTCTTTCCCCTATAATAAATATCGGAAATTTATATTGTCTAATCTGTAATAAAAGATCTGCTAGTTAGCAAACTATAAGCAAAAGAATATCACTAAGTTTATTTACCCGAGTAATGCAACAAAACGTAAATTAGGAAAACTAATTTTAAAACTGGTAAAAAGAGAACTTCAATAAGAAATTACGTTTTACATAAAGACAATAGTTCGGTATTATTTTTAATGTTGTCATGCTAGTGTCATGATAGTGAACATAGAAAGGATGTAAAATTTAATGTCAAAACAACAAATCGGTGTTTTAGGTGTAGGCGTCATGGGAAAAAGTTTGGCTTTAAACTTTGAAAGTAAAGGACACTCTGTTTCCATTTATGATATCTCATCAGAAACTGTAAAGAATATTACTGCTGAACATAGTGAAAAGAATATTGTAGGTACATATAGTATAGAGGAATTTGTAGAATCACTTGAAGTTCCACGAAAAATACTATTAATGGTTCAAGCTGGTGCTGTTACAGACAAAGCTATCGAGTCGTTATTACCCTACCTGTCTGAGAAAGATATTTTAATCGATGGTGGAAATACATATTTTGTAGATACGATGAGGCGTAATCAATACCTTGCTGAAAAGGGTATTCATTTTATTGGTGCAGGTGTTTCTGGTGGTGAAGAAGGCGCATTAAAAGGGCCGGCAATTATGCCTGGAGGACAAAAAGAAGCATATGATTTAGTCCAGTCGATGTTAGAAGGTATTTCTGCAAAAGTAGATGGTGACCCTTGTTGTACATATATTGGTCCTGATGGCGCAGGTCATTACGTTAAGATGGTTCATAACGGAATTGAGTATGGTGACATGCAATTAATATGCGAAGCTTATTTCTTAATGAAAGAAGGCTTAAACTTATCGAATGATGAACTTCATCAAATTTTTGCTGAATGGAATAAAGGTGAACTGGATAGTTACCTCATTGAGATTACAGCAGATATTTTTACGAAAAAGGATCCCGAGACAGGCGAAGCGATTGTTGATCTAATATTAGATACTGCAGGTCAAAAGGGAACTGGAAAATGGACGAGTCAAAGTTCATTAGATTTAGGAGTACCTCTTCCGATTATTACAGAATCTGTATTCGCTCGTTTCTTATCAGCAATGAAAGAAGAACGAGTGAAAGCGAGCACTATTTTATCAGGGCCAAGCCAACCGAAATTTAAAGGAAATAAAGAAGAGATTATTGAGTCCATCCGACAAGCTCTTTATTTCAGTAAAATTTGTTCATACGCTCAAGGCTTTGCTCAACTAAAAGCAGCTTCAGAAGAATACAATTGGGATCTTCAATACGGTAAAATTGCGATGGTTTTCAGAAATGGTTGTATTATTCGTGCTGGGTTCCTACAAAATATAATGGAAGCATACGACCGTGACCCTAACTTATCAAATCTTCTTTTAGATCCATATTTCAAAGAGATTTCTGATCAATATCAAGGGGCTTTAAGAGATATTATCTCACTTGCAGTACAAAGCGGCATTCCGGTTCCAGCATTATCTGGTGCACTATCTTATTTTGATAGTTATCGCAGTGAAAGACTCCCTGCTAACCTTTTACAAGCACAACGAGACTATTTTGGAGCTCATACGTATCAACGTATCGATAAAGAAGGCACATTCCATACAAACTGGTTAGAAAAATAAAATTCTTAAACAGACCTCTCATCGTTAACGGTGAGAGGTCCTCTTTTTTACAATCAAAAAAGAAGCTTTTAGGGCGTCCTTGCCCTAAAAGCTTCTCGTTGGACTTTTCTTTTAGAATGTTACCCCGTCCAGTAGTAATACACGAGCTGGAGATGCATCTGTTCCAATTAACTTCAACGGAGCCGCTACCATTAAATATCCTTTAGGTTCAACGTCTTTTAATTGTAAACCTTCAATGATAATGATATCTTTTCCAAACAATGTTTTGTGGGTCGGATGCCCTTCTTGGCTGCGTTCAATCCCTAAAGTATCAATACCAACGCCACGTATTCCTTTTTCCGCTAAGAGTTTTGCGCCGTCTTCAGCTAAGAAAATAAAATCAAAGTTAAATTCTTCATCAAATGAGTTTTTTGTTTTAAATAAAACAAAGTCATTTTCTACAATATCTAAGCCTTCTAGATCCGCAGCTGTAATTCGATCTTTAACGTGCGTTAAATCAAAAACTTTACAAGGTCCTACTAATTTTTCTAATTCAATCGTTTCAAAAGTCTTACCATCAACAACCATATGTAATGGCGAATCAACGTGAGTACCTGAATGAACGTCTAGATCAAGTCTTGATTCAGTTACATAACCATTCGTTTCCGTACGTAGCTTTGGTTGTTTCTCAGGCTTGTTTTTATATACAGGCATACCCTCATAGATTGGTACACTAATATCAATCACTTTCATCTTTTAAGACCTCTTTCTATTTATTTATATGATTAATGGACCACCAATGGTTGCCGTCTCTTTCTAGTAATTCGTCTGCAGCTTTTGGTCCCATTGAACCTGACTCATAAGTATGGATATCTATCTCTCGGCTTTCCCAAGCCTTTGAAATCATATCGATATATGTCCACGATAAATCGACTTCATCCCAGTGGGCAAAGTTCGTTGCATCGCCAAGCATACAATCATAAATAAGGCGCTCATAAGCTTCAGGAGTATTTCCGGTATCCACACAATCATTACAATAATCAAGTTGAACCGGTACACTGCCGCCAGACATCCCCATCTTTTTACCATTTAACACTAATGAAATCCCTTCATCAGGCTGAATATGAATGATCAACAAATTCGGATGAACTTTTTCTTCTTTATTTAAATAAAGATTCATCGGTAAATCCTTAAACTGAATGACAACTTCTGTTGATTTCACACGCATTCTCTTACCAGTACGAATATAGAAAGGTACTCCAGCCCATCTATGACTGTCAATCACTAACTTTCCAGCAACATATGTCTCTGTATAAGATTTAGGGTCTACATTACTTTCACTTCGATAGCCTGCTACTTCATTTCCGTTACTTTCACCAGGACCATATTGGCCACGGACAAAATAGTCACTGACTTTCTCATGTGGAATAGGACGAAGTGCACGAAGTACTTTAATTTTCTCACTACGTATTTCTTCAGGCGTTAAACGTAATGGCGGATCCATTGCTAGTAAGGATACCATTTGCAGCATATGATTTTGCACCATATCACGAAGGGCACCTGACTTTTCATAATACCCGCCGCGGTCTTCAACGCCCAATGTTTCACTTGATGTAATTTGAATATTCTCTATGTATCGATTACTCCACAGATGTTCAAAAATAGCATTACCAAAACGAATAACCTCAATGTTCTGGACCATCTCTTTTCCTAAATAATGATCAATTCGGTAAATTTCATCTTCAGAAAAAGCTTCACGAATTTCACGGTTCAATTGTTGTGCGGATGGTAAGTCATGTCCGAATGGTTTTTCAATAATTAATCTTGTCCAACCGTTCGTTTCAGTTAATCCTTCTGACTTAAGGTTAGACGCAATCGTTCCAAAAAACTCGGGTGCCATCGCCATATAAAAAATTCGGTTCCCTGGAATATGGTGTTTGGTATCTAATTCACTTAACAGAACATTTAATTCGTGGTATGAATTTTTTTCCTGAACATCAAATGGCATGTAATAAAAATGCTCACAAAATTTTTCGATTAGCTCTGCATCTTCATTTTGCCCTAGTGATTGCTTAACTGTATTACGGAGGGTTTCATTTGACCAAGACCTTCTCCCTAACCCAACGACAGCAAATTCTTCAGATAATTTATTCCCCTTAAATAAGTTGAAAATTGATGGATAAAGCTTTCTTTTCGCCAAATCACCAGTTGCTCCAAAAATAACTAATGTAGATTTCGGTTTTGTGTTCATCAATAATGGCCTCTCTTATCTTTCACTATTAATTTAAGGAATTAAATATTCCTTCCTTATGAATTACTATTAATAACCTTTAAAGTATCTATAAAAATCATATGTACACCTTTATTACTTTTAATTTCCCCTACAATGGTGAAATTATCATGTCATATTGTATGACTAAATAGAAATAAGACACAACATTTCAATTCTAGACGAGCAGATTGTGAAAATCAATCTATTTATCCGCATTTTTCATAATTTTAATCAACTTAAAACTCGGAAATGATATCTAACACAGAAAGATGCTTTTTAGTTTTGGAAAATAGGAATAGCTGAAGAGGTATACGAAAAAGACCGAACAACGGACGCGGTTGGACACTACTAAGACTTTAGTCTGTTAAAGGTACCTGCTACCTTTAACAGACTAAAGTGGATTTCTAGAGGAATAGTACTAAAAGCAATACAAAAGCGGCACTATTGCCTATTTCAACAAGTCCTAACGTGATTGGTTTGATTGGTTTTTTTGGCATAAACCAAGTTTTTAATGAGCTTACCGCTAAAGCTAACGCAACAAACGGCAAACCAAGTAAAACGGGTACAATAATTAATACTCCATGATAGAAATTGGATAGCTTATGAAAACGTTTGTTACCTCGTTCACGAATGAACGTTTTCACATGAAAGACACTGCCAATAAAGAAACTAATATTTAACAACATGATGTAATAAGCTTGTGTTGGAATTTCACCATTACCAATATAAAAAGCAACTAATACTAAAAACGAAAAACCGATAATAGCAATAACATCATTAATAAACAATCGTTCTTTTTTCTGCTTGGCAAACCAGATGTTTATGAGGAAACAAGGGCTGATCATTAAAAATAATAGGAGTAAAAATGGATATTCAACCAACACAGGGATAATAAAAAGGCTCCCTATTAAAAAATAAAGTAAAAGTGCTGGAACGACGGATTTCCCTAATTTTGGTTTCCTAATATAAGATAGAACAGGTCCTGTTGCAAAGTAAAAGCTTAATATTCCAATGAAGAAAATGAAATGAGTCCAAGTTGTATTGCTAAACAAAGATCCTAATAGGTACGGAATAATTAACATTGCCCACGCACCATGCTCACGAGGAATATATAATTTCATGGTCATCTCGCCTTTCAACTAATTTTCTAAAAGGGTTCACCCCTTCATTAGACTTAGTGTAATAGATCACAATAAAAGACGAAGTGATATCCATCACACCTATTTACCGTGTGATTTTTCGCACTGTCACCCGTTTTATATTTTGTTAAAGTGAAGATATGACGTGAGTTAGAAAGGATGTTTTCATGTTAAACGTTACGATTTATTACACAGAGCTTAATCCAATGAACGTTACAATTGATGGATATGTATTACGTCACTCCACTGATCAATTGCAAATAAAATTTAATAACATACATGCCTTAAAAATCGTGCATCATCCAGAAGAAGGTTGTTGGGTTCTTTCTTTTCCTCCTGAATTAAACTTAGTAGAATTAGAAAAAATTCATGAATTAATTGAGCAGCTCCTCCTTCACTGTCGAGAGCCAAAGCTTGATGATCAATGTGCTTTTATCGGGTATTTACCAGATGGTGGGCAAGCCTTTATTTATAATCAATTCAAACAGTGGCGGGAGTTTATACTAAAAGCGAAGCATCGTTCAATGGAAGGGCAAAAAGTAGAAGTTTTCACTGGCAATGAAAAATTAACAGACGGAATTTTAGTTGACTACGTATTAGATGATGAAAAAGCATTTCAAATTAAAAGTATTACCTTGTTGACTCGTTTTGGAGAAAAGGTGTTTACGCAAAATAATCTGTCCATTGCTGCAACTGGTGAGTTTTTCTAAGTAAAGACTATAAAGTAGGTCCCTAACATAAAAAGAGGCTGACTTAATTTGCAAACGCAAACCTCATAACGAGGAATGCAAAAGCAAAAGTCAACCTCTCTTTTAAATTGTACATATTTCTACTGGACAATCGCCACAATGCAAATAATCCTTTAAGAATTGGATGTTTTTTATAACGATATAGCCATCGTCTAACTCTATTACCTCTTCTTTTTTTAAGTCATTTAGCATACGATTTACACTTTCTCTTGATGTACCAATGAAATTAGCCAAATCTTGATTCGTTAAGTTCACGTTTATTTTTACGCCCTCTTCATGATCAATCCCATAAGAGTTAGAGAAGCGGATTAATGTTGAGTAAATAGCCCCTGTTTTACCGCAAAGTAAAAGATCTCGGAATTTAGCTTGTGTCGATTGGGTGTGTCTTGTGAACCACTTCATGAATGCCATGGCAATTTCACCATTTTGGCAAAATAAGTTTTCTAATTGTTCACGTTCAAAGCGTACTAATTTAGCTTTTCCAACAACTTTAGCCGTTACACTGATTGCCATTTCGTTGAATAAACCAACTTCGCCAACTAGTTCATCTTTTTGTTTTAAATGAACAGAAAACTCTTTTCCGTCAATCGTCATCTTACTTAAGCTAACTTGGCCTGAACGAACTAAGTATACGAATTCTGGATAATCGCCTTCAACAAATAAGACAGTACCTTCATCGGCTGTTATTTCCGTACCTACATCTAAAAGAATTCGTTGGTTTTCAGGGGACATTTCACTAAAAAACCTTTTCATTTCTACCGTTCGCTTCTCCACATTACTTCACTCCAATTTTACTTTTCTAGTTGCATTTATGTGTAAATTCTACAAATGATTAATAATAAGTGTTTTATTTTATGAAATGCCTCACTTTTATTAAACCCACTTCTCGATCGTTAACCACCTTTTCGCATCGATTAGTTTTTCCTTTGTAATTACTATTGATACAGTACTTATGCAAATTTCTTACTTCTGATGATACGTTAGCTACTATGTATTATCAATCGGTGAATACCCTGAATTACTTAGGTGTATTTTTCCCTACTCCGGCCTTTTGTTATAATAATTTTCAATGCGATTAACATACCCTTAATAAAATTGACACAATACAGAACGTAAAACGTCTTTAGAAAAGGTAAAAAAGCCAACAAAGTTGCTTAAAATGTCCTCAAAAGACCATTTTAGTTGGCACATGTTGGCTTTCTCACTAATTGGTGTATTCTAATTTTCGCCACTTTAAGTACGTTAAAAAAGCAATAACCGATGAAACGACTCCAACAATTGTATAAGTGTAAATCTTTTCATACTCGACACCTAAATATGCTTCAATCGTCCATTGTAGCATCACGACATTCACAGCAATTGTTATTAATATGATGGCCCAGCATATTTTTTTACCCATGGCGAATTTTCCTTCCCACTGCATACACGACCCCATTATCTAATTCGATTTCAATTAGAGGTAACTCTCGTTGCGGCGGGCCAGCCATCGGTTGCCCACTGTGTAAGTCAAAATATCCTTTATGACACGGACAAACTAATTCTTCTTTTTCTGGTTCATAAAAAACCGGACACATTAAGTGTGGACAAGCACTATTATACGCTAACCACTCACCAGCTTTCGTATGAATAAGAATGGCTGGATCCTTATCTGTTGGGTAGTTAAATGTAATTGAACTTCCTTTTGGTACATTCACCATTTTGGCTATTTCCGTTCGTTCAAAATCGTCTTCAGCAAAACCGAGCATCGCTCGTACTGAAAATGGTACTGTTGCAAGTCCTAACGCTACTGAGGCACCAACAGCTGTTTTTAAAAAGGCGCGACGGTTAAATTTTAAATCGTCATCACGATCAATATTATCGACAAGATTAACCATATCATCTTGACTATCTTTTTGATTTCGACCGAGTTTCTTCTTATCTGTCATCTTTATCCCTCCTCTGGTCTTAGAAAATCATTAATCTGAATATACTCCGAAAAATTCAGGCACGTATTGCCATTTATCTTGTTCTGAAGGTTTCTTTCCTTCGATTAAGTTCATCTGTGTACGACGTCTACGTAAAGCTTGCATTTCGTCAAAGTCAATAAAACGGATTGCATCACTAGGACAAACTGATGCACACATCGGGGAAATCCCGTATTGTGTTCTGTCATAACACATATCACATTTATACATTTTATTTTCTTCAAAGTCGAATTTCGGTATACCAAATGGACATCCAAACGTACAGTTACGACAGCCGATACACTTTTCTTCCATTGCCGAAAGGACGACACCTTCTTCTGTTATTTGAATTGCATTTGCCGGACATACTCGTGCACAAGCTGGGTCTTTACACTGCATACATAACATAGGGAACGTTTGTCTACTTTCCATAAAGTCGACATATTCAACGTAGTTTCTTTCTTTTGCATCGTGACCGCCACATTCACGGCATGCCGCTTGACATGAGCGGCAGCCAATACACCTTTCAAATTCTAAATACATAACTTTTTTCATTCCAATACACTCCTTATCCCATTTAGGCCTTTTTCATTTTTACCGAACATACTTTAAATTCAGGCATTCTCGAAACTGGATCTAATGCTGGATTTGTTAATACATTAACCGCAAGTTCTTTGCCCCAATGGTAAGGAACAAACACTGTATCTTCACGAATTGCTTTCGTCAATCGAACTTCTAATTCCATTTCTGAACGTCTCGTCATTAATTTCACTTTGCCTCCATTTACGAGGCCATATTGACTTGCAAGTGCTGGGTGCATCTCCGCATAAGGTATCGGACATTGCTGCATTAAAAATTCAGTTCGTCTCGTTTGACTTCCTGATAAGAAGTGGAAAACCACACGTCCTGTTGTCAAATACAACGGATATTCCTCATCGGGAACTTCACCTGAGTCTCGATAGTTAACAATTGGAAGTATTGCTTTCCCATCAGGCGTTCCGAATTTCTCTTTAAACATCGTTGGTGTTCCCGGATGATCTTCTGAAGGACATGGCCAAAATACACCGTCTTCTTGGTCAATCCTCTCGTACGTAATCCCGTAATAATCAGCTTTTCCTCCTTTTGAAGCTAAGCGGAACTCATCAAAGATCTCACGCGGATTGTTGTAGTTGAATAAATGTCCTTTATCCATTCGCTCTGCGATCACCTTCATAATTTGCCAATCTGTTTTCGATTCTCCAATCGGATCTTTTACTTTACGAATACGAATGACTCGACCTTCAAGGTTAGTCGTTGTCCCTTCGTCTTCTGCCCAAGATGTTACTGGAAGAATAACATCTGCAAATTCAGCAGTTTCTGACATAAAGAAGTCACTTACAACTAAAAAGTCTAATTTATTAAATCCATTCCATATATGTTGAAGGTTAGGTGCTGAAACCGCTGGATTACTACACATTACATGCATTCCGCGAATACGACCTTCCTCAATTTCATCAAACATTTCGTAGGCTGATACCCCTTCTTTCGGCATATCAGCAGGGTCAATTCCCCATACGCTCGAAACATATTTAACTGCTTCTGGATCAGAAATTTTGCGGTAACCTGGAAGTGCATCTGCTTTTTGACCGTGTTCACGTCCACCTTGACCGTTCGCTTGACCAGTAAATGTTGCTACACCTGATGCGAACTTACCAATTTGACCTCTTAGAAGCGCCATTGACGTGTAAAGTCTAACATTGTCTACACCTTTGGATTGCTGTTCAATACCTCGTGCAAACATGACAACTGATCGAGGAGAACGACCAAAGATGTGAGCGGCTTTCACAATTTTTTCTACAGAGATACCCGTAATTTTTGATGTGAATTCAGGTGTAAAACCTTCTACTGCTTGTTTTAATTCTTCATAGTTATTACAGCGTTCGTTGACATACGCCTCATCTACATAACCTTCTTTAATGAGTAGGTGAAGCATTCCACTTGCTAATGTGTCATCTGTTCCAGGTCTAAGATCAAGATGTACATCGGCAATTCGAGCAGTTGGAGTTTCACGAGGATCAGCAACGATCATTTTCGCTCCTTTGTCTCTCGCTTTCCATAACCATTGAATACTTGTTGGATGACATTCAGCCGTATTTGAACCAGCCATAAAGAAACAATCCGTATGCTCTAATTCCGGCCAAGGTAATGTTGATCCTCTATCTGTTCCTAATGTTTGCATAAATCCACCCGCAGCTGAACTCATACAAAAGCGACCGTTGTAATCAACATAACGTGTACCTAGTACAGCTCGAGCATATTTCCCAACAAGGTAACATTTTTCATTTGTCATCGATACACCACCGAATACACTCAGTGCATCTTTACCGTGTTCTTTTTGCAGCTTTTTAAAGTTTTTCTCAATCAGATCAAGCGCTTCTTCCCAAGTTGCTTCAACAAATTGTCCGTTCTTTTTGATAAGTGGTTTTGTAATTCGCTCGTCGTGATCGATTGTTTGATAAGCGGTTACCCCTTTAGGACAAAGCTTTCCAAGTGTTACTGGCCAGTCGTAACGAGGCTCTACCCCAACGACTTTATTTGTTTTTTCATCTAGGCGAATGTGCATGCCGCACTGCATGCCGCAGTAACAACAGTGTGTTGAAATTAATTTTTCTCCTTCATGTTGTAAGTTTTGTACGCCTTCTTTTACAAGATAGTCAGTCATTTTATTTCTCCCCTTCTCTTGTTTCATCATAAAAGTCTTCAGAACGTTTGCGGCCAAACCCTGGAATGTGAATGCCGTTATTCGTTTGGATCGGTCCAAATGGATTACCTGCTGCATTTTCTAGATTTAATTGGCTCATTACACGCATTCTTCTTCGACACGATGGACAGTAGTCCGCTAAATAGGAACCGTCTTTTAGTTGTAAGTCAAATGCTTGCGCTCCTAAAATATCTTTAACATCATCAATTTGATCGTCACTACTGTAAGTAGTACCACATTTTTTACATGGTCGAGTATCGACTTTCAATTGTTCTTGGTAGTTCATAGGAACCGCCACAGCTAATGGACGAATTGGTAAGTGGAACAGCTTTCCGAACGGGAAATATACTAAGAAAATAACAACCGTAAATTGGTGAAAAAGAGCTAAATATGAATGAATAAAGCCACCTAAAAATTTATAAGAAACTGTTAAAAATAAACCAGATACTGTTACCGCTAGAAGCATGTATAAAGGAAACAAGTCAAATTCGAACCGTTGTGTCACTTGAACACCTTTGTCTCTTTGGCGTCGGATCATCATCATGACGACTCCACCTAATACCATTAAAGCGGTAATGTTTAGGCCATTAAAAACTAATTCTGCGAATAATCCATCTGCTGCCATCTTGATCATTGGGTACCCCATCACTACAAGTTGGTATGTCGTGGCATCAACGAGTTTAAAGTGCATCCAGCCAAACGTCAGTCCAAATGTAATCGCAAAAGATCCGATACAGCCCCAAGCTACAAGCCAGTGTTGAATGCCCCGATAAATGCCGCGCTTGAAAATAAATTTTTGGAATAAAATATTATCGACTAATGTTTGCATCACAGATTTAAAGTTACGTTTTTGTCTTTTTCTCGCTTTTAAGTTTTGGATCGTTCTTTTTAATACTTGGTGAGTCGCTGGTCGCATCGACCAAGCACATATTCTAACGGTCATCCCAATCGCAAAGACAAATGATGAAATTAAATAACCAAACAACATCATGTCCACATGGCTAAACTGCTTTGTACCAATCCACATCGAGATAATTAATAGTAAAACTACAATGAAAGCATACATACTTGTTTTTGAATAAAAGGACTTTTCAAACTGAGTCATCCTTGTCACTCCTCTACGTTAAATCACAATTTGTTTTGTTAAACTTATTGTAGAGGCAGCTCGATTTTAGGACTGTGAGTTTTTTCACACGAGGTAAGAAAATATAGTGACAAAATAATGGCAGTGGATTTTTAGGCGCTGCTATTCGTTGATCTGACGCAGTATTTGAGGAAGTAAGAATTAAATTTAGACGATCTGTGAACTTTATGACACAATTGGAAGATCCCTTGAGACCTTCTCAGATCCCATAACACGAAACAAGCCCCAATCAACCGATTAAAGCTTGTTTCTCTAAAGCTCAATTATGTTAATGCAGCAGGTATATAGTCGCAGCTCGGGTCACTTTCCAAGTAATCACCATGCACAGCAAAGGCACGTGCCCGTGAACCGCCGCAAATTCCTTTGTATTCACACAGACCGCACTTTCCTTTTAGTAAAGATTTATCACGTAAATCTTTCATGACAGGAGAATGTTGATAGATATTTAACAATGATTGTTCACGAACATTCCCACATTTAACGGGTAAAAAGCCGCTTGGATAGACATCACCAATATGACTAATAAAAACAAAACCATCTCCATCATTAACCCCTTTGGGAGCACGACCTAATAAGTCTGTACGTTTCTGAGGTTTCTGTAAATCCATCGAACCCGTATCTGAATGGATCCCACCCCTATTAGAAGCTGTTGCCTGTTTATTTTGCAAAAACACCCTCCGGTAATGAGGAGCTTCAGTCGCCTTCACATGATACGGCATTTTTTGCTGCACCTCAACGAGCCATTTCATGACTTCTTCATGTTGCTGCGGCGTTAACATATCTTTTGGTTGAGCGCGTCCTGTTGGAATTAAGAAAAATAAACTCCAAAGGACAGCTCCCATATCTTTAACGCCTTCACTAATTCGTTCCAAGTCATTGATATTATAGTTTGAGACCGTTGTATTAATTTGAATAGGTATGTTTAATTCTTTCAAGTAAGATATACCTTTCATTGTACGGTCAAACGACCCATTTGTTCCGCGGAAATAATCATGAATTTCTGCATTGGATCCATCCAAACTAAATGCCCACCGCGATAATCCCACATGCTTCGCCTCTTCAACTGCCGCTTTCGTCACTTTAGGTGTAGCACTCGGTGTCATGGAGACGGCAAGATTTTTTTCATGGATCGCATACTGTGCCAATTGAAATAAATCTGGTCTCATAAGCGGGTCACCGCCTGTAAAGACAAAAAGCGGGTTATTCATCTCTGCAATTTGATCAATTAATTGCTTTCCCTCTTCAAATGATAACTGCCTTGGGTCCGATTTATATTGAGCCTCCGCACGACAATGAAGACATTTTAAAGCACATGCTCGTGTGACTTCCCAAATCACGATGAAAGGAAATTCGTTATAATTCCGGTGAATTGCATTTGTATTTATATTTATAGTCAATTTCAGCCACTCTCCTTTTACAGAAAAATCAATGCCTCTACTTTGACTATAAAAGAAAAGATCCGTTTTGACTGTGAACTCTATCACAATCACTCTCTCAATTTAAAGTGATTGATTTTCTCTTGCAGCCTCTCTGACATCCTCGTTAATTGACTCGAAGCGGCACTCACTTCTTGCATCGCTGCAGTTTGTTGCTCAGTCGAGTCCGCAACAAAGACTGTATGGTCCGCATGCCTTTCTGATATGTCGACAATTATTTTTGTTAATTCTACGATTTTTTGGATTTCTTCATTCATTTCTTTTAACGTATTACTAATATGGTAGACATCACTAGTAATCACATTAATAGATTCTGCAATTTCATGGAACGAATTACCCGCTTGATACATCACTTCTATTCCGTCTGTTACCGTTTGGTCACCATGAGATGATGTTTTGACAGCTTCTGTTGTTCCTTGTTGTATCTGTGATATCAACTCTCGTATCTCTTTTGTGGCTGCAGACGACTGTTCTGCGAGTTTTCGAACCTCATCTGCAACTACCGCAAATCCCTTCCCGTGTTCTCCTGCACGGGCAGCCTCAATAGCAGCATTCAATGCTAATAAATTGGTTTGATCTGCTATAGCTGTAATCATAGATATAATTTCGTTAATTTGCTCTGATTTTTGATCAAGACCATTCATTGTTTTTTTCATTGAAACTGAATTTTGTTTGATCCTTTCCATTTGCTCAATGGCACGCTTAATTACTTCATCACCTGTATCAGCCTTTTCATTTGCGCTTTTGGAAATCTCAGAGGATTCTTTCATTCGTTTCAGCACGTTATCCATGTCATTCGATATTTCAGTAATAACTTCATTAATATGGTTTGATTTCCTTACTTGCTGTTGCGAATCTTCTTGAATACTTTTAATACGATCTGAATTCAGCTCCGTTGTTGTCGTCACTTGTTTGGCTTGTTTAGATAATTGCTCAGATGTAGCTGCAACTTGGTATGAACTATCAGAAACATCTCCAACCATTTCTTGCAACTGATCCACCATCGAATTAAAATCATTAGCTAATTCACCAATTTCATCTCTCCGGTTAATCATTAAACGTGGCGCGGTTAAATCTCCTTGTGCGATTTTTTTCGCATACACAATAAATTCTGAAATAGGATTCATTGTTCGACTAACAAACCAAATAGTCACAAGTGTCGTAATTAGTAAAGGAATAATTCCGAATAGAATACCGCCTTTTACCATATCCCACGTTCTCTCATGAACTATGCTTGCATCAAAATCTATAGCACTAATTGCAATCATTTCTTTACTCGGATCGTGATCTTTAAAGATTGGTGCGTAGCCTGTAAGTCGTTTCATTCCACCAAACTCATAAATGTCTGAATAATGGGGATGGCCCATTGACATCATCATATGTAAAGCTGTTTCATCTAAATAAAACATATCGCCTGCTTGAAATCCTTGTGCTTGCAAATTTACATCTGCTGCTAATACCTTTCCTTCAAGTGAAAGGATGTATTGTGTTTCAAATATGTCTTTATGATCAACCGTCCAGCTAATCAATTGGCCAATTTCTGCGGACTTTGATAAATCACCATGTGCAAGTTGTTCAATATCCGTCGGGTTTAATAGCCCTGTTGTTATATTCGCACATCCGTACAATTCAATAGCCGCTGCTTCTTTTACTTTTTCATAAATAATACGATAATTTGATATGGAAATTATCGCCATTGAAATAAAAATCGTTGTAAAAATAATCAAGCCTAATTTCATTGTTACGCTCGTTTTCTTCATATAATCACCTCTAATAATCATCATCGTTTTACTAGATTGTAACTATATTCATAATGTTCCGTTGTGAGAAAAGTCACATCTTAATTAAAAGAAAGGTACTAAAATAGAGTTATATTGGTTTGTACATTAATAATTAGGAGTGAAAAAGATGATTACTGGAAATGTAATTGCGGTGACTAGCGGAAAAGGCGGCGTAGGAAAATCAACGGTATCCGTAAATCTAGCTCTTGCTTTATCTCGATTAAATAAAAATGTAGCTATCATAGATTTAGACATTTATGGATTCAGTGTACCTAAGATGTTAAATATCACAGATCGACCCAAAACGATTAATAATAAAATCATTCCTGTCGGCTCACATGGATTAAGTGTTATGTCTACTGGGTTTATGGTGCGCGGAAATAACCCCATTGTTTGGCGCGGTCCAATGCTTGGACGAATGATCGAACACTTTTTTAAAGACGTGATTTGGGGTAAACTTGACTATGTGATTTTGGATATGCCACCAGGGACTGGAGATGTCGCGCTTGACCTCCATCATATGGTTCCTGAATGTAAGGAGATTATTGTTACAACTCCTCACCCGACAGCAACACATGTAGCTGAACGAGCAGGGACAATGGCACAAAATACTAATCATGAAATTTTAGGTGTCATTGAAAATATGTCTTATTTCTCTCCTCCTGGTCAAGATGAGAAGTATTACCTTTTTGGAAAAGGTGGCGGGGAGACATTAGCTAAGACTTTAGATACTAAACTATTAGCTTCACTACCTATGGCTCTCCCCAATGACAATGGTGAAGTTCCATCAATTTATGATGAAACTACAAATTTGTTTGCTCATTTTAATAAACTCGCCAATAACATTGATAGAGTGTTACTAAATCCAAAAACAGCAATAAATTAATTTAAAACTTGCAGAAAAGGCCGTTTTCCTATAGACAGGGGACCGGCTTTTTCTTATTGGTTAAATACTCTTTCTTATCAGGAGGTTAGCCCTCTTGTTCAACATCACCTATACCATCACACTATGTGGAAACCCTCTAGTTCATCTCATTTACACAGTCATTACTTGTTTTTGAAACCTAAAAAAAGAAGCCAACTCAATAGACGAGTCGGCCTCAATGTGTAGATCTGACTATGAGGAATAACGTAAAGCTCCCATAAAAAATTAATTCAGTTGGGTCCTTTACTGATTGTCAGTGAAAATAAAAGGTTTAACCACCAATAGCCGACATCGCTCTTACAGTTGGGGTCCCTTGTTCATACATAGTTTGCCCCATTTCATGACTTTTCGGCTTTAAAAACAATGCTCGCTTATAGGCATCAATAAGTTCGTGATGATTATGGGCTATTGCTTTTACAGGAACTTCTGCTTCCCAGAACAAACACGATTTCAGATGTCCATCTGCAGTCAGTCGCAATCGATTACAACTAGCACAAAATTCATTCGATATCGGATGAATTAAGCCAAAGCTTCCTTTCGCATTTTCAAAAGAAAATGTTCGTGCTGGTCCTGCCAGTTGTTTTCTTTCGTGCTCAGTATATAAGCCGATCCTATCAGCTATCTCTTTTACAATCGACAGGGATTGATATTGTTTGGTCCATTCGGACTGTCGGTCTCCAATCGGCATGTATTCAATAAAGCGAATTTGTATATTTTCTTTCATCGTCCACTTTAAAAAGGTTTCTATCTCATCTACATTGTAGTCTTTTAATAAAACTACATTTAACTTGATAGGATGTAACTGATGATCGATAGCTGCTTGAATTCCTTCTAGCACATCTTTCAGTTTTCCGTTTTTCGTAATCTTCGTATATTTTTCTTCATTTAAAGTATCAAGACTGATATTAATTCGGTTTAAACCAGCTTCCTTTAACGCTTGAGCATACTTTGCTAAGAAGATACCATTCGTCGTGAGGGCTATATCTTCTATACCAGGAATTTCTTTTAATCTCCCTATTAACTGTGGAAGGCCTTTACGTACTAGAGGCTCTCCTCCTGTTATACGAATTTTCTTTATACCTAGTTGTGCTCCAGCTTGAACGATATTCACTATTTCGTCGTCTGTAAGTAGATGTTGAAAACTTGTACAACCATGAACCCCGTTAGGAACACAATAATGACAAAGGAGATTGCATCGATCTGTAACCGAAATCCTTAAGTAATCATGTTTCCGATCAAATCGATCAACTAAATTCATATCATCACTTCCTTTAACCTTACTTTATCAAATGATGATCGTTTATTCTGTGAGAAATATCACTGATCATAAACTTTAATAAACTAAAAATAATTACAAAAGTCAAAATATTGATGCATTTTATTAAATAGTGGTATATAATAGAAAACAACTTTACACTTCAACGCTTTTAGGTGTTAAAGTGTAAGGCGGTTTTTACACAACTGATATACATACATAAATCTAGGGGGCAACTATGATGAAAAAGAAGTCGTTAGTAACTATTCTCTCTTCGGTTGTTTGTCTTGTTGGACTAACCGCTTGTAGCGGTTCAAACAGTGTAACAAATGAATCGAACACAAGTGAAAAAAGTGATGTAACTGAAGTTATTACATTAAAGGTCGGACATATTGCACCACCTGGGGAGGCTTATGCACTCGGGTTTGAGGCTTATGCAGAAGCTGTTGAAGAAGCTACAAATGGACAAGTACAATTTGAAATTTTCGGTAACGGTTCCTTAGGAGGCGAAAGAGAGTTATTAGAAGGAGTCCAATTAGGAACTATAGATATGAGTGTGATTACAACGGGTGTAGTCAGCAACTTTGTTCCAGAAGTAACAGCCATTGAATTCCCGTTTCTATTTAAAGATTTAGAGCATGCTTATAAGACATTAGATGGTGAAGTAGGTCAAGAAATATTAGAGATCATGTCCGACTCTGGGTTAAAAGGAATTGCCTTTTGGGAAAATGGCCAACGGCATTTAGCGAATAATGTAAAACCAATTATGACTCCAGAAGATTTAAAAGGATTAAAAATGAGAACAATTGAAAGCGAACTATTACTAGATACATATAGTGCTTTAGGGACAAATGCTACACCGATGGCTTTCCCAGAAGTATACGGCGGTCTTCAACAAGGGGTTATTGATGGATCTGATTTTTCTTACGGAGTAATTTGGAGTACTAATGTGTACGAACAAACAAAATATCTTTCTGAAGTAGGATTATACTATGCATCTGCGACACTATTAATAAATCATGACGTATACAACTCGTTACCCGAAGACGTTCAAGAAGCAATTATAAATCTTGGAAAAGAATATGCACAAATACAACGTAACATTTCTCAAGAATTAGAAGCTGAGCAAAAGCAAAATTTAATTGATAACGGAGTAGAAATCATTTCTAGCGAAGATCTAGATCTAAATGCTTTCCGTCAACTCGTAGAGCCTGTCTATGAGAAACATGCTGAAAAATACGGAAAGTACATTCAGCGAATTCATGCTACCGAGTAAGGAAAAACAGTGAGCGGCTGACCTATTGTCAGCCGCTCTTTTATTATATACCAAGAATTTGCTTTGCTCGCTCTACCACTTCTGCTTCTGGTGGATTTACGTGAGAAAGTGGATATTCTAACCCTAATTGCTCCCATTTATAAACGCCCATTTGATGATATGGGAGTATCTCCACCTTCTCAACATTTGATAAAGTATCGATAAAAGTAGCAAGTCTTTCTAAATCTGCGTCTGCATCCGTTATTCCTGGAACAAGCACATGGCGGATCCAAACAGGCTGTTGTTTTTCAGCAAGAAGCTGTGCAAACTGTAAAATGTGTGTGTTTGGAACCGTTGTTAACTCTTTATGCTTTTCATTATCGATCTGTTTTATATCTAGTAAGAACAAATCTGTATATTGGAGAAGTTCATCTAACGACTTAAGGAACGACTGACTCTTTGAAAAGCAGCCTGCAGACGTGTCGATCGTTGTATGAAGCCCTAATTCTTTACATCGTTTAAATAAGGCAATTAAAAAATCAATTTGCAGAAGTGGTTCTCCTCCACTGACCGTAACCCCACCGTTCGATCGTTTTAAATACGGGATATACGTTTCAATGTCCTGAATTAGATCGTCTACATCAACCGGTTCACCTTTTTTTTGTTCCCACGTATCAGGATTATGACAAAATTGACATCGTAACAAGCAGCCTTGCATGAAAATGACATAACGAATTCCGGGCCCGTCTACCATACCTGATGTCTCTACTGAATGCACGTAACCTTTCATAATTAGAAGCCCCTTTTGAATAGATTCATGATGATATTTTTAGAATATAGTATTACCAAACTTAAATGGTACCAGGCACCTTTAGCCGACTAAAGGTGCCTGGTACCTCCCTTTTTATGTGACACCTATATCTTTTTATGTGAAAAAGATCCTTTTATGCTGGATCTTTTTCACACTTATTTATACTGGTGTTACTAATTTCTTACCTCCAATAGAGTCATGGAATGTACGGTTGATTACATCTAATTGTTGTTCTCTTGTTAGTTTAATAAAGTTCACCGCATACCCTGATACACGAATGGTTAATTGCGGGTATAATTCAGGGTGATCCATTGCATCTAATAATGTTTCGCGGTCAAAGACGTTGATGTTTAAGTGATGCCCGTTCTTCTCTGAATACCCATCTAAGATAGCAACTAAGTTTGTCGTGCGGTCTTCCGATTCTTTACCTAACGCCTTAGGAACGATCGAGAATGTGTTTGAAATTCCATCTAGTGAATGTTGGTACGGTAATTTAGCCACCGAATTTAATGAAGCGAGTGCTCCTTTTTTATCTCTTCCGTGGAGAGGATTTGCGCCCGGTGCAAACGGCTCGCCATCTTTTCTTCCGTCTGGTGTATTTCCTGTTTTCTTCCCATAAACCACATTAGAAGTAATTGTTAAGATGGACATTGTCGTTGTAGATTGACGATACGTTTCATGCTTTTTCAACTTTTTCATAAAACGTCTGACGATATCTTGAGCGATTTCATCGACACGATCATCATTGTTTCCGTATTGAGGGTATTCCCCTTCAACGATATAATCAACGACAATTCCGTTCTCATCACGCACCGTTTTTACTTTTGCGTGCTTAATGGCACTTAATGAGTCAGCTACTACAGATAGACCTGCAATTCCTGTCGCCATCGTCCGTAAAATTTCATTGTCATGAAGAGCCATTTCAATGCGCTCGTAATTATATTTGTCATGCATAAAATGAATGATATTTAATGTATTAACATAGAGCTCAGCTAACCATTCCATGACATGATCAAACTTAGACATTACTTCTTCATAGTCTAAATATTCACTCATAATTCTTTCAAACATCGGTGTCACTTGAATCTTCGCTTTTTCATCAACACCACCGTTAATCGCATATAAAAGCGTTTTTGCTAAGTTTGCTCTTGCACCAAAGAATTGCATTTGCTTGCCAATTCTCATCGCAGATACACAACAAGCTATTCCATAATCGTCACCAAATTCTACACGCATTAGATCATCATTCTCGTATTGAAGTGAACTTGTTTGGATTGACATTTTCGCACAATAGCGCTTGAAATTCTCTGGCAAGTTCGTTGACCAAAGCACAGTTAAATTCGGTTCTGGTGCTGGACCTAAGTTTGATAGCGTGTGAATGAAACGGAACGACGTTTTTGTTACTAATGGTCTACCGTCTATTCCAACCCCGCCAATTGATTCAGTTACCCATGTCGGATCGCCACTAAAGAGATCGTTATAATCAGGTGTTCTTGCAAATTTAACGAGACGCAGTTTCATGACAAAATGATCGACTAATTCTTGTGCTTCTTCTTCTGTTAAGCGACCTTCTTTTATATCATTTTCAATATAAATATCGAGGAACGTTGAGACTCGTCCTAAGCTCATCGCTGCTCCATTTTGCTCTTTTATTGCAGCTAAATATCCAAAGTACAACCATTGGAAAGCTTCCTTTGCCGTAGTCGCTGGCTCTGAAATGTCAAAACCGTAAGAAACAGCAAGTGTTTTCAATTCTTGAAGCGATTTAATTTGTTCAGAAATCTCTTCTCTTAAACGAATCACTTCTTCAGACATTTTTTTGCCCATTTCTTGAAGTGATTGTTTCTTTTCGTTAATTAAGAAATCCACACCGTATAAAGCAACTCGTCTGTAATCACCAATAATCCTTCCACGCCCATAAGCATCCGGCAAACCTGTAATGATCCCGACTTTTCTCGCCAGTTTCATTTCGTCTGTATATGCATCAAATACACCTTGATTATGTGTTTTTCGATGCTCTGTAAAAAAGCGATCTACTTCTTGATCCATCTTGTAACCGTATGCTTCACAAGCTGTTGCTGCCATGCGAATACCACCGTATGGCTGTAATGAACGTTTGAACGGTTGATCCGTTTGGAAACCGACTATTGTTTCCTTCTCTATATCTAAATAAGCTGGTCCATGTGATGTGATTGTAGAAACGATTTCAGTGTCTAAATTATATACTCCACCGTTATCACGTTCTTTTTTTGTAAGCTCCATCACTTGTTCCCATAATTTTTTAGTGTTTTCAGTTGCCCCAACAAGAAACGTGTCATCACCATCATAAGGTGTCATATTTTTTTGAATGAAATCCCTAACATCAATTTCTTGATTCCAATTTCCTTTTCTAAAACTGTTCGGATGACTCATCTTTTTCAACTCCCTCATAAAGTTGCAATGTAACGCTAGACGAAGTGATTGGTTAATTACATCCTCAAAAGATACAACCTCATTTTTCATTAGCGTCGTTTTCTAATTTTTTCTAATTTAATCTATAGATCTAGTATAACAATGCAGTAGAATTGAATACTGTGATAAAAATCACAAAATGATGTCAAGGACTGTTCTGTTCACGAAATAGTCGTAATTCAACAGCCCCCTCTATCTACTATTGTTCCTCGTAAATAAGCTTTACATTTCCTTCTTCAACCTCAATCGTGTAAGTTTTAACCTGACCTTCATCAGGAGCTTGTACTTTTCCATCAATTAATGAGATTTTCCAGTCATGCATCGGGCAAAACACAAATTGACCGCTGACAAGACCTTCAGAAAGGATGCCTCCTTTAGGGTGTGGACTAGTATTTTCGATCGCACGAACCGTACCATCTGTCAGGCGAAAGAGAGCAATCTCCTTCCCGCTGACAGAAAATACTTGACCAATCATCTCTGGCAGTTCATGAAATGAACAAAGTTTAATAGCTTGTCTTGTTTTCATCATTCTAATCTTCCTCTCTACTGAACTGGCACTGGTATAGTTGTTGTTTTGTAATAGGCTTGACGGATACTTTCATCCTCATTGATTTTTTGCCACGGCTCTTCATATCGACTCACTGTTTTTTGCAGCGTTGCGTTTAATTTAGCTCGTTTTTCAGCATCGGCTACTACTTCTTTAATGTGGTCTAATCCAAGGCGGTCCACCCATTGAGAGGTTCTTTCTAAATATTTTGCTGTTTCACGATAATACTGTAAAAAGGCACCCGTCATTTCAAATACTTCTTGTTCCGTTTTGACTTTACAGAAGAAGTCTCCAGCACGTAAGTCTGTACCCCCGTTTCCACCGACATACAGTTCCCAACCGCCATCAACTCCAACAACCCCGACATCTTTAATTCCGGATTCTGCACAGTTTCTCGGACAAGCGGATACACCCATTTTGACTTTATGTGGTGTATCAAGACGTTCGAAGCGTTTTTCTAATTCAATACCGAGACTCATCGAATCTTGAGTCCCAAATCGACAGAACTGTGAACCTACGCACGTTTTCACTGTACGAAGTGTCTTTCCGTAAGCATATCCAGACGGCATACCTAGCTCTTCCCAAACTTGAGGAAGTTGTTCTTTTTTTAATCCGAATAAACCAATTCGTTGTCCACCTGTTAATTTGACGAGTGGAACATTATACTTATCAGCTACATCTGCAAGCTTTCTTAAATCTTCAGCTGTCGTCACTCCACCGTACATTCTAGGAACAACTGAATACGTTCCATCTTTTTGAATGTTAGCATGTAATTTTTCATTTACAAGACGAGAATTTCTATCGTCTTTATATTCTGGATTAATCATACCGAGATAGTAATTTAACGCTGGACGGCATTTTGAGCAACCTTGCTCTTCACTCCAGTTCAGAACCATCATGACTTCTTTTGGTGAAGTTAATCCTTTATCTTTAATTTCAGCTATGACTTCATCTCGACTAAAAGTTGTACACCCACATAATGTTTCTTTTTGAGCAGTTAATTCATAGTCAGAACCTAATGCATGTTCTAGAATTTCACCAATTAATGGTTTGCAGCGCCCGCAAGATCGTCCTGCATTTGTACAACCACCTACTTGCTCAATTGTTGCAAGTCCTTGTTGTTGAATGGCATCGACAATCGTTCCTTTAGTCGTTCCGTTACAACCACAAATAACTTCATTATCTGGCATCGCCCCAACGTCATTCGTCGTATCCGCTCCTGGCGGTTGTAAGAAAGAAATTGTCGCTTGG
This sequence comes from Alkalihalobacterium sp. TH-98, assembly GCF_057473385.1. Classification (NCBI taxonomy): domain Bacteria; kingdom Bacillati; phylum Bacillota; class Bacilli; order Caryophanales; family Bacillaceae; genus Alkalihalobacterium; species Alkalihalobacterium sp. TH-98. The sequence goes on from NZ_JBYCKM010000001.1 coordinate 23,867, forward strand.
TCTGAAATATCTTCTTTGTTCGTTAACATTCTAAATAATCTTGAGCTATCTTTTGTATCACCATATAAGACGACACCGACAATTCGATTATCTCTAACTAAAACCTTCTTATAGACTCCTTCATATTCGTTATGAACTTTTATCGATTTCGTTGATGCATCATCATAAATTTCTCCAGCTGAGAACAAATCTATTTCAGCTACTTTGAGCTGGGTCCCTAACAATGATCCTTCGTAACCTTCTTCTTTGACCCCGCACAAACGATTGGCTAATACTTTTCCTTGTTCATATAACGGAGCAACTAGTCCATAAACAACTTCTCGGTGTTCTGCACATTCCCCTACAGCATACACATGAGGGATATTCGTTTCTAAAAAGTCATTAACTACGATGCCACGATTGATATAAATGTCACCCCCTTTAATAAAATCTATGTTTGGAACAATCCCAGCAGCCATTACGACTAAGTCTGCTGTCACTTCACTTTCATCTGAAAATCGAACACCCTCCACTCGATGGGTTCCCACAATTTCAGTCGTTGATTTTGGCATGAGGAAGTTCATTCCTTGCTCTTCTAATGTTTGTTTCAACATACTTGAAGCAACTACATCTAGCTGTTTTTCCATTAAGTGTTCCACTAAATGAACGACATCCACTTCCATTCCTAAATGCAGTAGCCCTTTTGCAGCTTCAAGTCCAAGAAGTCCTCCTCCAATTACAACTGCTTTTTTATGCATCTTAGCGACTTTCTTCATGGTCACGCAATCTTCTATATCTCTAAAACCAATGACTCCTGAAAGGTCGGCACCAGGAATAGGTAAAATAAATGGTTTTGAACCAGTAGCTATGATCAGTTCATCATACGGTAGAACTTGTCCTTTATTTGAATATACTAGCTGTTGTTGCGGATCTACTTTTGTAATCATTTCATCCGTATACAACTGAATTCCATTATCTTTATACCAGTCCCAATTATTGATGATCGTATCTTCAAAGTTCATTTCACCTTGCAGGATGTTTGATAGTTGAATCCGGTTGTAATTAGGATGTGGTTCTTTACCAAAAATCGTTATTTCAAATAAATCATGGTTTATTTTTAATAGATCTTCAATGACTCTAACGCCCGCCATTCCATTTCCTATCATGACTAATTTCTTTTTCTCCATTTTTAAGACCTCCACTTGCTCACTATTTCACAAATAGGAGCATCCATCACTAGTTGTTTTATATTTCTATGATCTCAGTATATCAATTAGGAACTTGCGAAAACTGTGATAAAAATCACACCCTATGAATTAAAAAATTACTATTTTGTGAAAAAGTCTTGTTCATGAATTTGTAATAACTATTTTTTTGATAGTTGAACTTATCGTTCTTAAACTTTATTTACGAAGTTATACTAGTTCTTTCTATATAATCGTCCAGTTTAATATTTTTCTATTCATTGTTATATGTCGATAGTATGTTTAATTTTTATTTATTTCCTGTGAAAAAAATCACACTCAACTTTTTCGTTTGATTGTATCATCAGTTTTGTAAGAAACATCGATGTGAAGAAAATTAAACAATAGTATTTGGGGGAATAGATCATGGCGAAAATTACGAAATGGGAGCCAGAAAATGAAAGCTTTTGGGAAAATAAAGGAAAGAAAGTTGCAAGAAAGAACTTATTAATATCCGTATTTTCTTTAATCTTAGCCTTCTGTGTATGGCAATTATGGTCAGTTACAGCTGTTCGATTAAACGATGTAGGTTTCAATTTTACAAGTAGTCAATTATTTACATTAGCCGCTTTACCTGGATTAACTGGGGCAACACTACGTTTATTCTATACTTTTATGCCAGGCTTGATTGGTGGTAAGAAAACGACATTACTTACAACTGTTGTTCTTTTAATTCCTGCAATCGGTATTGGGTTTGCCGTTCAAAACCCTGAAACAAGTTTTCAAACAATGGTCATCCTTGCTGCTTTATGTGGACTGGGTGGAGGTAACTTAGCGTCTTCAACAGCTACTTTAAACCCATATTATCCGAAAAAAGCAAAAGGTACAGCCAACGGAATTAACGTTGGTATTGGAAACTTAGGAGTTAGTGTAGTTCAGTTCTTAACTCCAATCGTAATCGGTTTAGGATTTATTGGTGCTCTAACTGGAGGAGGTCAAACTTTAGCAGATGGTAGCGTCGTTTATATTCAAAATGCAGCATTTATTTGGGTAATTCCAATTGTCGCTTCTGTTATTGTTACGTTTTTCTTTATGGATGAACTTCCTGTAGCAAAACCCAGCATTAAGAGTCAACTTTCTGTATTAAAAATGAAACATATGTGGATTATGACTTGGCTTTATGTTATGTGCTTCGGTTCATTTATCGGGTTTGCAGCGGCATTTCCATTATTAATCCGTTCTGAGTTCCCGGAAATCGATGTTATGAAGTTTGCTTTCTTAGGTGCATTAGTTGGTGCTTCAATCCGTCCATTCGGTGGTTGGCTTTCTGACAAGGTGAATAGTGGTGCAAAGGTAACTTTCTGGACGATTGTCGCGATGATTCTTGCAACATCTAGTGTCATTTACTTCTTAAATATTAATAACTTTACTGGTTTCTTAGTTTCATTCTTAGTGTTATTTGCTGGAACTGGAATTGCAAATGGATCTACTTTCCGAATGGTACCATTCATTTTTGAAGAAAAATTTGCCGCACCTGTACTAGGGTTAATTGCTGCATTTGCTGCATACGGTGCATTCTTTATTCCAAAAATCTTCGGTTGGTCAATTGATACAACTGGATATGCTAACTTAGCTCTATTTATCTTTATCGGTTATTACGTAATCAGCTTAGTTATCAACTGGTACTTCTACTCGAGAAAAAATGCAGAAGTTAAATGTTAATCTAAGCCCGTAATAAAAAGAACATGGCCTTTCACTACTAAGTGAAGGGCTTTTTTTATGGCTTATAGTAAAATTTCCGATCGTATGAAATAATGAAGTGTAAAGATATTAGGGAGGAATACCTATGAAATCTAATCATGTTGTTGGAATTTTATTAGCTGGTGGTGCCTCACGACGTTTCGGTGAGCCTAAAGCTTTATATGAACTTGATGGAAAGCCATTTTTTCGATACAGCCTAGATGCTTTACAAGAAAGCGTAGAAGACATAGTTATTGTGAGCCAGCCTGATCTTATTCAACAGATTCAAAGTCAAACTACATATGATGTCATTTTAGATGAAGCGCAGTTTCGAGGCGATGGACCCCTTGCAGGCATCTATAGTGCTATGAAACATGTTTATTCCGAATGGTATATGGTTCTCCCCTGCGATACTCCCTATATTCATTCGGAAGTACTCCAGCAGCTACGCTCATATACTGAGCGTTATCCTGATAAAGATGCAATTGTTCCTATAGTTGCAGCAAGAAAACAACCGTTAATTGCTATGTACAACAGACGATGCTTACCTATGATTGAAAAGAATTTAAAAGAAAATTGTTTGAAGATAGGAATGTTATTTCAGGCCGTTGAGACCGTGTTTATAGAGGAACACGAGTTGAACCATCATGAGGCATTTCGTAATATTAATGAGAAAGAGGATTTGAGTTCTAGTTAACTATATGAACAAACCAACATCCATCAAGTGATGGATGTTGGTTTTAGGTGTATTTTATCATTGATCTTACCCACCGCTTACCGGAGGTATTAAAGCAACAACATCGTTTTCTTTTAGTAGTGTATCATTTTTAACATATTCCTCATTGACCGCCACAATCGTACTATCTAATGACCGTAAGTTCGGATACTTTTCCAATAATATCTCTTTTAACTGTCGAACTGTAATCGGTTCACTTTTTATTTCGATTTCTCTTTCACCAACAATTTCTTCTAATTGTGCAAATAACAAAACCTTCATCGTTACACCTCTTTAATTTCCGGCTTACCTGTTTCATAGTTTACTTTCTCCAATTGGTCGCCGACCCACTCTTGCCCGTCTTCCCAATGCTCTTTTTTCCAAATCGGTACAATTTCTTTTATTCTTTCAATAGCATAGCGACTAGCTTCATAAGAGTCTGCTCGGTGAGGCGTTGATACAGCTATAACAACCGCAATATCCGTAATTTCTAAATCGCCAATGCGATGAGTAATCGCCACTTTTGCTTGTGGCCACTTTTTCTGAATTTCATCACCAATTTGAGCTAGTTTTTTTATGGCCATTGTCTCATAAGCATCATAGCGAAGGTAGACAGTTTTCTTCTCACCTGTCATCTCCCTAACTGTACCAATAAAAGTATTAATCGCACCTGCATTACGGTCGACTACTTTATTGACGATCGTTTCAATTGAGATTGGTTCTTTTATAATTTCAAAAAGCTGTTCACTCATTTCTTTCCTCCAATACACCATTCATAAACCAACTAAAAAAAGACTCAAAATCATCTAATAAAAAAATAGGAACCTTTAATGTAGTCGGTAGTTCAATATTCTTCCACAACAGAACGGCTTGTATGTTTTCAAGTTGTTCTAACAACTTGATATCCTCTTCTTTTTTTACAATGACAACCTTGGGAAAGGATTCCTTTTTAAATCCCTCAATGATTACAATATCAATTTTTAGGAACTGTTGAAACATAAGGGCATCTTCTATCGACCAATTCGCTTCCTTATTAAATTGCATTTGCACGGAATTGCCAGCAACAACCGTCGTACCCGTAGCACCAGATTCACGAAACTTTGCCGAGTCTTTTCCAGTATCAAGTGCCGCTAAGCGACTTTCATGCCCATGATGTTTAATAACTGAAACACTTATGTCCTTACTCTTTAGGCCTGTAATTAATTTTTCAATTAACGTTGTTTTCCCTGAATTACTGTAACCTGCAACTTGGATGATTTTCATTCTTTCTCCCAAGTTGAAGTACTACCTTCTCCATTTAGAAGCAGAACCTCAACCTCCATACCACGCTCAAATCCTCTCGTACCACCCGGTAGCATAAGAAGAGCATTCGCATAGGCAATGGAAGAAACGACACCCGATTTATCCAAACCGACTGGTGCCACAATCAGCTTTCCACCTTCAATCGATACTCTGCTTCTAACAAAGCGTGTAAATGGATTTGGCTTTGGAAAGTCTTTATCAAGTATGGCCTTTTCCTTTTGTAAATGCACATAATCAGCTTCTACTAAACTAAGGATAGCGGGACGAGCAAACAATTCAAAACCGACAAAGCAAGCCGATGGATTTCCGGAAAGACCAAACAAGAACTTACCGTCTTTTACGGCAACTGTTGTTACACTGCCTGGACGCATCGCGATTTTATTAAATAAAACCTCAGCTTCCAGCTTTTTATAAATGTCTGGTAAATGGTCAAAGTCACCAACAGAAACACCACCAGTAGTTACCAACACATCGACTTCGGCTAATGTTTGTTTGATCTTTTCAAAGCAAGTATCAAAGTCATCCGCTAATTTCCCATAAAATTTCGGTTCTGCTCCGATCTTTTGAATTTGCGCTGCGATCATATATCCATTACTATTGCGGATTTTTCCTGGTTCCAACGGTTGGTTAACTTCTAATAACTCTGAACCGGTAGCAATAATTCCTACAACTGGCTTTTTAAACACGGGAACCCTCGCATAACCGAATGTCGCTAATAGTGCGACCGTTCCTTCATTAATTTTCGTACCTTTATCAAGTAACACCGAACCGTTTTTGACATCCTCACCTTGTCTAGATATATTATCACCCGATACGACTTTACGTTTAATTTGTATGTATGATCTTCCGTTCTCTTGAACCTCTTTAACAAGTTCAAACATAATGATGGCATCCGCCCCGTTAGGAATTTGTGCTCCTGTCATTATACGAATCGCTTGCTTTGCTTGAAGCGCTGATTTGGCGACTGTTCCTGCACCAATTTCCTCAATCACTTCTAATATTACTGGTTCATCTGAGTTTGCGACCTGTGTATCTTCACTTCGAATCGCAAAACCATCATAAGGTGACCGATCGAAAGGTGGTACATCGTGGTCAGCTTTTAAAGGCTCTCCTAAATAACGACCGAGGCATTCATCAATCGCTACATATTCCACCTCATCATTTCGATGGACATGGTCCATTATTTTATTCACAGCATCTTTTACAGGTATTGGGGTTCGTCTTTCTACCAATGATGTTATCCTCCTAAATCTACAATGATAGCTAATTTTTTAACTAAAAATATGGAAAGCAGCACGCTCGAATTCCATTAATTTCGACATATTTATTATACACTAAACAAGGTTTCATTAATATTGCAGGGTAATTTAAACTTCTCTATTTCATATGAGTTTTACAATAGTGTGAACGATAAAACCTTTCAATTGTTGACTACTGCAACGGAGTAATCAGTAACAATCATTCGTATTAAATGATAGGTAGATTAAAGGGGTTCTGTTCGAAGACTGCTGGTTAAACTGAGAAAGAGTTTATAACTACTCTTATAGTCTATTACTAGTAATAAACTAAGAACATAAAGAATAATTTACTAGGGGAATTATAGCTATATTAATTGTAAAAAAGTAAAATTGACCCGATAGTTTAGCTTTACGTGATGAAACATAAAACATGAAACATCAAAAATCAACATAAAAAACCATATAAAAGTAACCATCACTAAAGAAAATGATTGAATATAAGGAAACGAAAAATACAGATAGGTTACTTATGAGATTAGAAGAATGTATTAATCGATTACATTAAGTTCGTTTTTTGGAAGCATTTCTAATTCAGATAAATTCGCTAAAACAACCTGAAAATAATCTTCCTCTTGTATCTCGCAAAAACCACTATCATAGATCCAAAAAATTGTATAAACCTTATTGTTGTATCTAACTTTTGTTCCAATCTTCATCTTGCTAACTCCCCCTAAAAACAAAAATCTTTATTAGCCTACTCAAATATATGTCTAGGTTTGTCAAATATTCTTCGTGTTTCCGATTTTTTAAATTTAAAAAACAGGAAACTTGTCGATAAATGACGAATGACACTTCCCTTTAAGAAAGTGTCATTCGTCTTGCATTCTTATTAAATTTCTAGAACTTTTAATGTCAGCTCATCCTCACCCAGCTTCTTCAACTCAAGTAAAGGAAAATGACAATACATTTTTTGATTAGCATATTTAAATTCAATTACAGACTGAAAGAAATCTTCCCGATTTTGTGAGATCAATCCAAGATAAAAGTAATGAAATCCCTTTAAAAAATGGGATTGAGAATTTAAATCAACCTTATTAAGTATCTCTAGTGCTTTTTCTTGCTGTTTTTTTTGGATATAGTAGAACGCAATTTCATGGAGATCGTATACGCTTTTTGACTTGAAATCTAAAAAGTCTGGTTCTTTATGCCAATAGTTTTGAAGAAAATTTATAGTTTGTTTTGTTCCAACTATATTATCTGAATTATATTTCAAAAATACTTCATATGCTCTAAGCAAATAGGAATAAGCTTTTTCATAATTTTCATTTATGTAAAACAAGCCTATATTTTGAAAGGCAACAGCCTTGGTTAATTCACTGACTGCATTTTCAACGACAATATTACCATTTTTGATAGCTTCCTCGCGACTTCCGATATGCATGTTAATGAGACCAATTCGGCATTTTAAAGACTTTCTTAAGAAAGGATATTTCTTAATGTCGTTAATACCGTCTTCTATTAGTACGGCGACTTGTTCACATCTGTCTACCTTTTTCATATCGTAATAATTATATATCATAAATACTTTTGATAATACCTTCATTTCTTGTGTTTTTAATACTAATTCATCAAATAGTATATTAGCCTCACTCGGTGACAGCTGCCCTTGCATCACTTGTTGATCGAGTTCATATACTTTAGCCCATTCACGGCTTTCTGCATTTTTACTTTCTTTCAGCTTATCAATCATGAATTGTTTTAAATCATTTAAGCGATTGACCGAGGCATATTCAAGACTTATCCTGGCTGTTTTACCATTCGGATTTACTTCCCTGAAGTATCGTTCCATAATCTCAAATTCCTGTTCAGGAAACAGATAACGTATAATAGCTAACAAGCCTTCGATGTTATCGAATTCTCGATCTTTTTCATTGAGAAATTTGTATAAAGAAGATTTACTCTTGAGGCCTGAAATAGTTATAAGTTTGTTTGCCAGCCCTTTTTCTATATCTATTTGGTTTTTAAGCATTTGCTTTAACATGTTTGTGTTGAGCCCTTTCATTCAAATCATAAGTGGGTTACCCTTAAATTATTGAATAGATAGTTAGTCCAATTATAGCACAAAATTGATAAATTAGTATTCATTCTAGATAAATTGAACTATTTTTTACTGTTGTAATAGGGATAATATTTTAAACTTTCTTGAAACAACTCCCTATACGACCATACATTACGTAAAGATAATCAATCCTTTATTTTAAGTCTTTACGAATTTCTCGAATTACATGCCCTAATTCAGGAATAATAATTCGACTCATCGCTAGTTTTACCGCACCTGATGATCCTGGCATCGAAAAGACCGCTTTCGTTCCGAATACTCCTGCAACCGCACGACTTAAAATTGCGGCTGTTCCGATATCTTCAGCATAGCTTAAGTATCGAAATATTTCTCCAAACCCTGGCATTTCTTTATGCAATAGATCTTTCACTGCTTCATATGTAGTATCACGCAAAGCAATTCCTGTTCCTCCATTTAATAGAACTGCATCTATATCAGATCGTGTTTCTGCTTGCTTTAACAAAGCTTGAATTCCTGTATATTCATCTTTTACGATTTGATATTCTGTAACAACGTGGCCTTTTTCTTCGAGTAATGTTTTTATTAATCCACCACTTTTATCCGTTTCAGTTGTTCTTGTATCTGAAACGGTTATAATCATACAATTTACTGATTTAGGTGCTTCCTTTTTATGTTCAAATGTAGACATATGCTACCCTCTTTCCAAATAGGTTTGTATACAAAATTATACCACAACATATTAATTTACATATTTCATCATTGTAATTTAGCAATTAAATACCTGTTCATGTTAAAATTGTAACAGTCATTTAAGGAGGAAAAAACTATGAGTAAACTTACCCATTTTAATGAACAGGGACGTGCCAAAATGGTCGACATCTCCGAAAAAGAAATTAGCTCTAGAAAAGCTGTCGCTCATTCAAGTATAAAAGTAAATCATGAAATTTATACAAAGATAATCGAAGGATCATTTAAAAAAGGCGATGTCCTAGCTGTTGCTCAAGTTGCGGGAGTAATGGCAGCTAAAAATACAGCCAATTGGATCCCAATGTGCCACCCATTGCAATTAACAGGTGTGGATATTTCATTTGAGTGGGAAACAAATGAACCTGACCACTACGAGCTGCATATTGAAGCTACGGTTAAAACAACAGGTAAAACTGGTGTAGAAATGGAAGCCTTAACAGCAGCTTCTGCAACCGCATTAACTGTATATGATATGTGCAAAGCCGTTGATAAAGGCATGATTATTGGTGAGACATTCCTCATGCAAAAGTCCGGAGGAAAAAGTGGCGATTTTTCACGAAGCAACGCTTAAATGCATGCTCGTTACAAATTTGAATCAGAAAGAGGTTTAGCAGACGCTAAACCTCTTTCTTCTTTAATTATCCAACAGTTGTTTCTAGATCTTCGATTGGCTTTTCTAAATACTTGCGGTCTTTTCGAGCATTGAAGCGGTCCGCCTTTTCAACAGAAACGACAATATTGTAATCTGGAATACGAGCATACTTTTCATAACGTCCTCTTGGAAGTAAGAAGTTTCCTTCAGGGAAGTGGACTTCAACATTTCCACGCGCTATATCTACAAGTTTTGCTCTTCCTTGGAATACTCCGAATCCGTTATAAACGACAACACCTTCACCTTCCGTAACACGTAACTCTTTCGCATCTTCAGCATTCATTAAGACATCATATCGTTCTGCATTATTGAATGAGTCTTTTGTACTGTATACCATTGAATTGAACTGTTTTCCGCGACGAGTTGTTAACAAGTATTGGCCTTTGTTCTTACCGAGATCAGGTATTTCGACTGGAATTAAGCTTCCTTTACCATCTGGAGTTGGACAAATTCCATCTTCACATAACCATGCTCCACCCCATTGGAACACATCTCCCTGTTTTTTCAAATACTGTACGCCTTCATAGCTTGGGTTTGCCTTAGCAATTTCTGCACGAATTTCGTCAGCATTTTTGAAGTCTACTAGATGTGCCATCATCGGATTTACACGTTTCGCTAAATCAATATATATTTTCCACTCGGTACGTGCTTCTTCAATTTGATTTTTATTTCCTTCAATTTCAGGAGAGAAATAAACCATTCGCTCAGTAGAAGTTGAAGTACCGCCACCTTCTTGCTCATAGCGTGTTTTTGCAGGTAATACGATAACAGCTTCTTTTGCATCAATAAGTGTGGAAGTATTTAAGATAATATCTTGATGCACTCGGATATCAAGCTCAGATAAAGCTTTTTCAACAAAGTTAGGGTCTGGCATCGTTTCTAAGAAATTACCACCCGACATATAATATAACTTCACTTTTCGCTCGTGTCCTTCTGGAAGAACGATATTTTCAAGTGTAATCCCTACCGTATCTCCTTGCCATTTCGGAAGCGTAAAACCCCACAGCTTTTCAATACGTTCAATATTGTCACCATAAAAGTCTCCACCAGGAAGAACGAAAGGATCCGCTCCCATTTCTCCACTACCTTGTACACTAGAGTGACCACGGAATGGCATTAAACCAGCATGTTTCCGCCCTAAATACCCTCGTAATAGTGCAAGGTTGGCTACTTGTGAAATGTTATCTGTTGCAAACGAGTGCATTGTTAACCCGAGTGCCCAAGCAAATACGGCATTCTTACTTTTTGCTAGTAACTCTGCTAGTTCAATAATTCTTTCTTTCGAAATACCAGACGATTTAACTATTTCTTCCCAGTTTTGTGCTACAACATTTGCTTTTAACTCTTCATAACCGTTCACGTGCGTTTCAACAAACTCATGGTTAATCGCAGAACCGTGAGCTGATTCTTCCATCTCGAACCAATGCTTCATAATACCGTGCATAAACGCAATATCTCCGCCGATGTTGACTTGATAGAAATCGTCAGCAAGTTTCGTTCCAAAAAGTGCTGATTCTATATTCGAAGGAATCCAATAATTTTCCATCGCTGGCTCTCGATATGGATTGATGACAATGATCTTTGTTCCTCTTTTCTTCGCTTCTAACATATATTTTGAAGATACAGGTGAAGCGTTAGACGCTACACTTCCCCAGAATAGAAGAACATCTGTCCCAATCCAATCTTGATAGTTTACAGTAGATGCTCCTACTCCAATCGAACGCTTTAAAGCCGTTTTACTCGGCGAGTGACAAATACGTGATGCATTATCAATATTATTTGCTCCTAAGAAACGCGCTACTTTACCCGCTACATAATACGATTCATTAGTGATACCACGTGAAGTTAAATAGAACGCATACTGTTTCGGATTTAATTTTTTCATCTTGTCCGCAATCATATCCATAGCGTCATCCCAAGTTAAGCGTGAAAACATCCTCTCTCCTTTTCTTCGGATTAATGGATATGGAATTCTACCTAACTTACGCAGCTCTGTACTGTCATACTTCTTTAGCTCGTCGATATCAGCATGTAAAATATCTTCCTTAATAGCTGGCATTGTATTTAAACGAAGAACGTTTAATCTTGTTGTACATAAGTGGGGGCCTGTTAAGGTTTGGTCGTATAATCCAGCAACTCCTAATGCACAGCCATCACATACTCCCTTAGATATAATCCTTGAAGCATAACCTAAATTGTCTTTATTTTCCCAAGCCACTTTAATAGAATCGCGAATATGTTTTGGTTTTATTTTACCTAATCCAAAAGGAACTGGACTTACCCAAAGACTCGGGTCTGGCATTTTCGCTTTTTTCATTGGTCCTGGATGTTTTGTTTTTCCCATGATTAACACTCCTTAAATTCTTGCATAACCTATTATTTATTACTTATTTAAATTCATTGTATTTTAGAAATAAAAAACCACCGAAATTCCTATTTCTATAATGAAAAAGGTAAATCGGTGGTTGAGTCTTCGGCAGGATCGCTGCTAAGTACCAAACCTAGCTATTCGGTTTACAAAACTTCTCTTCTATATCTTCATCAAATACAAAGATGGACATGCCTAAATCTTTTTCAATATTAATATCAACAAAGAGTTCGACAAAATTACATTCTAAAAACTCTTCCATCTCAGCTGGCGGGTTTTTACGGTACATTTCTTTGACCATCTCTGTTCTCGCAGCACGAAGCATTTGCTTACCTTCGTCCGCTGTTGCGATAAATTTTTCAATTGGAGAAAGGTTTCCTTCCATCTCGCAAATCGCCCAGTTTTTGCAAAACTTTGTATTGATTTTGCTTGGCCCTTTCCCCATATGTTTTTTTCGAAAAGAACGTACTAAATTACTAAATTCAGCTTCATATTTGTTCATGAACGTCAACCCTTTTAATTATTCTATTTAAAAGAGTAGTCTTCTGTACATTAAATGTCAACTTGCCAGCTTGTTTTGAGCTGCATTTTGTTCTTCTCTCAGTCTCTTAATATCTAGGCGAATAATTAAAGATACGGCTAATGCTGCAACAAACATCGCTGCAAAGATATAGAGTGTTCCTGCATAACTATTTGTCGTTTCACGTACATAGGAAGCAATGATCGGACCAGCTAGTCCAGCAGCAGCCCATGCTGTTAAAATGTAACCGTGGATGGCTCCAAGTTGCTTTGTTCCAAAAAGATCGCCGATATAGGCCGGAATAGAAGCAAATCCGCCACCGTAACAAGTTAAAATTAAAAATAGTACGGCTTGGAATAAAATTGCATGAGTAATACTCGGTAACAATAAAAATGTTACGATTTGAATAGCAAAAAATGCTGTGTAAACATTTGGTCTTCCAATGTAGTCAGAAATCGATGCCCAACCAAGACGGCCAATTCCATTAAATAATCCCATTAAACCTACCATTGTTGCTGCAGCTGCCGCTGATAGACCTGCAATTTCTTGTGCCATCGGAGATGCGACAGAAAGAACTGCAATACCACATGTTACATTGATAAATAACATGACCCATAAATAGTAGAAGCGTTTTGTTTTAATAGCTTCGTTTGCTGTTAATTGAGATAAGTCGGTTGCTGGCTTTTTAGCACCCGAGGCGACTTGTTGTTTAAATCCTTCTGGCATCCAGCCCTCTGGCGGACGCTCAAGATAAAGTGCTGAAGCGGTCATAATTACAAAATAAACAGCCCCTAAAATAAAGAACGTATTCGCTATACCAACTGAACCAATTAAGTTCGCCATAATCGGGCTGGCAATCATAGCGGCAAAACCAAATCCCATAATCGCAAGGCCTGTTGCAAGACCACGACGGTCAGGGAACCATTTTACAAGTGTTGAAACTGGTGTAATATAACCAACACCTAATCCGATACCACCTAAAGCTCCGTAAGTGATATAAAACATAGTTAAACTTTCCATGTTAATTGCTAGTCCAGCACCGATTAAGCCAATTCCAAAGAATGTTGCTGAAACGAGCCCTGATTTACGAGGTCCGTGCCTCTCTACAAAGTGCCCCATAAATGCTGCTGATAATCCTAAAAATAAAATAGCAATACTGAATGTTAATGATATTGCACTTAAACTCCATCCGAACTGTTCTTGAAGTGGATTTGTAAATACACTCCACGCATAAACCGACCCGATAGAAATATGGATCCCTACCGCGGCTAAAGCGATTAACCAACGATTTTTTGTCTTTCCCACTTTCATCTTCCTTTCGCTTCTCTCTCATCTATTTTTGACAATAATAAAACCGCCGCAAGTACCTTACATTTTGATCGAAAACGTTTTCAACGAAACACTTCAATCTAAGTAAGTATACAGCGACGGTTAGTGGCAAGCAGGAACTCTACTTTATAACCAACGTATTCGCGTTAATCTAGTTAACATTTAAACCGATGACAGGATCGCTATCTCAGATCTTAAATGTTACAGATTTATGAACAGTAATAATATAACTCGATTTCATTACAATTTCAACAATTATTTATTACAATTTCAGCACATCATGTAATAATTTCTAAAAAAATCTTTAATAATGTCGGGTGACATTTACATAGATTAATGGTAATACATTTAACTTGTCTAATAGATAAGAATGTGTTTATATTGTTTAGTAATTAAGAAAATACTTGGGGTGGAACGGAATGGACGGACAAATGAGTACAAAATGGCCCATTGTAAAATATGAAAACGGCCAACTCAACCATACAGATGATGAAATCGTTACTGAATTCCCGTTAACGATTCATGTGAATAATGATGAATTTGCAACGATGGTTTGTAGCCCCACTCATTTTAATGAAATGGTCATTGGATTTCTTGCTTCTGAAGGAGTTATTCGTACAAAAGATGATGTAAAAAGTATGAATATCGATGAAAGTAAAGGCTTTGCTTACGTTGATTTGCATGCAAATCAAATAACAAGCCAACAATACTATTCAAAGCGGTTTATCGGTTCTTGTTGTGGTAAAAGTAGACAGTTTTATTTTCATAATGATGTTCGTACAGCGAAAACGTCAACTTCGACTACTACGCTTACAGCTAAACAATGTTTAGACTTAATGAGAAAAATGCAACAAAATAGTATTGTCTTTCAAACAACGGGCGGTGTTCATAATGCTGCAATTTGTGATCCTAATGGAATTATTGTTGAACGTTCAGATATCGGGCGTCATAATGCACTTGATAAGCTTTTTGGTCACTGTATTATAAATCGAATTCCAGTTCGAGATAAAGTACTTGTTTTTAGCGGGAGGATTTCATCTGAAGTTTTAACGAAAGCGGCAAAAATCGGTGTCGGTATTGTCCTTTCGAAATCTGCCCCTACTGACTTAGCAATTAAACTTGCACAAGACTTAAATATTACAGCGGTTGGGTTTATCCGCGGATCTTCTTTTAACGTCTATTCTCATCCGCATCGTATTGTTGAAGGTTAGAAGTTAAATCAACTTTCATTTTACTATACATCAGGTCTTAACCAGCTATGTGAGCTCTTAAATTAAGTGTGTACTGAGATAAACACTCATATTTTTATAATTTTTTGTAGAGGAGGCTGCTATCGTGAGTAAAAGCCAAAGTGTCTATGACCAATTACAACGGCCATTGCGAGATTTACGTATTTCAGTGACAGACAAATGTAACTTTCGCTGTACGTATTGCATGCCTGCCGAACTGTTTGGACCCGACTATCCATTTTTAGAACGGCATGAGATTTTATCCTTTGAGGAAATTGAACGATTAACTAGATTGTTCGTGAATTCTCTTGGTGTTAAAAAGATAAGAATTACCGGTGGCGAACCGTTAATGCGGAAAGACTTGCCTCAACTTATTGAGAAGGTTAATATAATTGACGGCATCGAAGATATTGCAATGACAACAAACGGTGTGCTTTTACCTAAATATGCAAAAGCTTTAAAAGAAGCTGGCTTGATGCGAGTTTCTATCAGTTTAGACTCGTTGAACGACGATTTATTCGGTAAAATTAACGGTCGAGGAGTTTCGGTCAAAGCTGTTCTTGATGGTATTGAAGCAGCTAAGGAGGCCGGCTTATCAGTTAAAATCAATATGGTCGTTAAACGCGGTATGAACGATAAAGAAATTGTTCCTATGGCTAAATTTTTCCGAGAACATGGCCATATTCTTAGGTTTATAGAATTTATGGATGTTGGAAATACAAATGAGTGGCGCCTTGATGATGTTTATTCAAAAAAGCAAATTATTAACGATATCCATGAAGTTATGCCACTCGAACCTATTGATCCAAATTATGTCGGTGAAGTTGCAACTCGATACCGCTACGTTGATTCAGTGGATGAAATTGGTGTTATCTCTTCAGTGACCGATGCATTTTGTAAAAGCTGTAACCGTGCCAGAATCTCGGCAGAAGGAAAACTTTATACGTGCCTGTTCTCTTCAAGCGGTCACGATTTACGTGAAGTTGTTCGCTCTTCACTTTCAGATGAAGAAGTATCAAAACATATTGAAAATATTTGGGAAGGGCGTAAAGATCAATATTCTGTCGATCGCAGCCGCCTGAAACACAAACGAAAAAAAATCGAAATGTCCCACATCGGCGGTTAACACCCGGTGCCAGGCACCTTTATTCTATCACAGTATTAAAGGTGCCTGGCACCATCATTACAGTAACGTATTAAAGGTGCCTGGCACCGCATTTCAGCAAATAAAAGGAGTGGATGTTATGAGTTCGTGTAAATTGGATCATCCTTTAGAAGATGTGCGTAAAAAGTTAGAGCAACAACGAGCGTTTTTACCCACTGAACTATATGAGGTTACTGAACAATTTTTAAATGAGCCTCTTAGTCAAACTCAACTGAATGAAATGTTTCATTTACTAAAAAAATATGATTTAGCTTCAAAAGAAGAGCAACAAAACCGAAATGAAAAACTTAAACAGCTGTTGGCATAAGAAAAGAGATTGACCTTCTACAAGAAGGTCAATCTCTTTTTCTTTATATCTAGAACTTTTTTAAGCTTCTTGCTTTTTCTTCCCATTTAGTGAAACAAGTCCATACAATATGAGTAACTGCTCCTTTTTAGATAACCGTCTCCATTCGCGTACCTTAAATAACACAACTCTTTCCTCCCGTTCCTAATGCTATATCATTTTCCCTTATAGTTGGATCTAGGAAGTTATCGTTTAAAATAGAATTTATTGTAACGTTATATTACAAGTACCCGACTTCTGCAGCATCTAAACACTTTTCTGAAATAAATTTGATTATAATTATTGTAGAAAACCGCTTAAAAATTGAATACATCAATTTGCTTGAAACTTAAAAGAAACACATCAATTACAACTATTAAACCCTCAAGTCCGTTTACAATTGACCATTTCACCCACTTACTCTATAACCGCTTCTGCAATGTCTCTCTCCAACTATCTGATAGTTCGTCTACAGCTAGAACTGCTTTTATCCCTTCAATATTATCTTTTTCCTTAAACATAATTGTATTTGCAAAGTCGATACTTACAGCATTTTGATGACGTTCAATCAATTCGATTGGATCATTTTCTTCCACAAAACCCTCTTCTAACACACGGAAGTAGTATCCAGTATAGCCCGTTTCTTGGACTCGCACGACAAGGTCATCAACTTCATTTCTTTTAGCTAACTTAAAACAAGGTTGGCGCGGTTGACTCACTTGAACGACGACGTCGCCAACTTTATATGTATCCCCTATGTATACCTCTTTCTCTACCATTCCTTTGACCGTTAAATTCTCACCGAATGCACCATTTTTCATTTCTTTATTAAGATCTTGCTTCCAATAAGCATAGTGCTCGTAAGGATAGACACATACAGCCTTATCTTTTCCACCATGATTTTTCAAATCAGCTTGTCCATCGCCCTCAACATTCAGTTTTCCTATAAAAACTGACCCTTCAACTCGTGCTTTATATATACCTGTTTTTAATTCTTTTCCGTTATGATTAATTGTCATTGGTTTTCCAATTTGGATAGACATACAAGTCATTGACATTTAGGGTCACTCCTATCTCGTTCTCATTTTGATAATTTTACCATATCGAGAACATCATATCTAATCCCATCTTAATGAGACCATTAGCAGCTCATATAGAATGAAAAAAGTGCTTGATAAGATTACCTTACTTTTAACTAGGAGAAAGATCGCTCCATCTCAATCACTCAGCTACTCATACATCCCGGTATCCAAGCACACTTACTTTTCCTTTTCTTTGATCTTCTCATAAATGCTTTCTAAGTCTTTCAAAGACAGTTCACCTAAAGAATTTTTGATGTCATCTTCAATTATTTTACGATTACTTTCACGGTATTGTTCCCACCACTCTCGCAATCCTTCAGTGTGATTAAAAAGGTATTCAATATCTATCTCTTCAACCTCATCATCAGAAAGATAATTAAGGACTGCTGCTAACAAACGCGTAAGCCTGCTAACTTCATCACCTTTCTCTTCCAAACTTTCTACTACTTCTTCTGTATCCTCTTCTGCTGGTTTCGGTTTACGTGGCATGATTATTTACACTCCTCAATCACTTGGAATTAGTAGTCTTAGTATTACCTATCATGTAAATGAGCTATACCACTTAACAAAACACTCCTTATTCATAAAAACAGAGCTTATATTATCTTAGAGTAAAAAATAAAAATACCCAAATCTTCTGATATGGGTATTTACTCATCAATTATTATTTCGTCGTTGAAACTTTATTTCCAACTTGCTCATTAATTGAGGAGAGGATTGCATAAAGGATGCGTATAGTCGGTGTTGGAACACCTAACTCGCTTCCTTTACGGACAAAATATCCGCAAAGGGATTCAACCTCCATCTTCTTTCCGCTTTCCCGATCTTGTAGCATGGACGTTTTATGGGCTCTCGCCACTTCGGACAACGGAAAAATTTGATCCACCCATTCTTGTTCAAAAGTAATACCTAAAGCTCGCCCTACACTAAGTGCTTCTTCTAAAATAGTTTCAGCTGTCGCACGTAGATGTTTTTCATCAAGGATATCCCCTACAGAAGCTAATGCAGCTGCAGATAATGGATTAAATGTGGCATTCCAAAGTAATTTGGCCCATTTTTTTTCTACAATGGAGTCAGCAATTTCAACATCTACGTTTGCTTGATGAAATAAATCCTTCCATGTCGTAGCACTACTATTCGTATCCGATAACGCCCCCATAACAATGGTTTGTATTTCATGAAAACGCTGAATTACACCTGGTTCAACCACTTTTGTCGATACGTATGTAACTCCAGCAACGACCCGATTTTCTCCTAACACTGCAGCCAACACTTCTTCATTATCTACCCCATTTTGAAGTGTTAATACAGACGCATTCTTTCTTAAATAAGGAGCAATCTCTTCAGCTAACGTTCTCGTTTCTGTGGATTTTACCGTAAATAATATAAGATCTGCTTTTTCAACAGCTTTAATATCATTTGTAAATTCTCCATAAACCGTATATGTCTCTTGAGGTGATCGAATTTCAAGTCCTTTTTCATTCATTTTTTCTAAATGGCCACCTCTAGCAATGAACGTCACGTCAAACCCTGCATTTTTTAGGGCTGCACCATAATATCCGCCAACTGCACCTGCACCAACAACACATATTTTCATAATTTCCCCTCCAGTTTTAAGATGTTTCATTTTCTAAATAAAGAAAAGACTAATTTGCGGGATAAACGCGATCGCCAATAACGAAATAATAAACGCAACAATAAAAGGAACAGCTTTTCTTCCAATAACAGTAATTGGAATTTTCGTCATTGCACTAGCAATATACAGATTAACGCCGACTGGTGGTGTTACATAACCAATCGCTAAAGCAATAATCATGATTACACCAAAATGAATTGGATCGATTCCTACTTGCATAATGACAGGTAAGAAGATTGGTGTCAGGATTAAAATAGATGCAAGTGTTTCCATAATCATTCCTACGATCAATAAAAAAAGGATAATTAAAAGAAGAATTATAATTTTATTTTCTGTTAAAGATGTCATCATAGATGCAACCGATTGAGGGATTTTCAATAAAGTTAAAACTCTACCAAAAACACTCGCCACTGCTACTATTAATATGGCAGGTACGGTAACCTTAATGGACTCCTGGAGAATTAATAAGTAATTTTTTAAATTGACAGTACGATACACAAATGCACTTATACCGAGTGCATAGACAACTGCGATAACTGCCGCTTCTGTCGGTGTAACAATCCCACCATATATTCCGCCTAAAATTATAACTGGAGCCATTAGGGCAAAAAAGCCATCTTTAAACGTCTTAAAGAAACCATTTTTCTTCATATCATTATAGACAGCCATAATTTGCTCTTTATTTTCTCCTTTATTTTTACAGTAAATATACGCATAAATCATTAACGCTAACCCAATGATAATACCTGGTAAAATCCCAGCAATAAATAGGTCACCGACAGATTGATTGGCCGACATCCCATAAATAATAAATGGAATACTAGGTGGAATAATAACGCCTAACCCGCCAGACGTAGCAATCATCGCTGTACTAAAACCTCGATCATAGCCGAGTTTAGTTAAAATCGGAATAGCCATTGCTCCAACCGCAGCCACAGTAGCCGGACTTGAACCCGATATTGCTCCGTAAAAGAGGCATGTAGTAATCGCTGCAATCGGAATTCCGGCTGTACGGTTTCCGAACATGTAAATAAATACATTAAATAACCGTTCTGACATTCCACCTTTAGCCATAATTGTACCGGATAAAATGAATAACGGGACGGCTAACAATGGATAACTATCTAAGGATGAGACCATGTTGCGTACGATGTAAGAAAGGTTGACACTAATATCTAAAACAGACCCTGATAAAATGGTAATAAAACCAAGGGATATTCCAATGGGTATTGTTAATGCCAATAAAATTATTAAGAGTAGAAATAATAATATAATCATAGAATCTCCCTTTCTTTTTTCTTATAGTTCTACAGATTGCTTATTTTCCGGTGCTAGATTACTTTTCTGTGTGACTTTTATGATGTACTTTTGTATGATTCGTAAAGCCGTTAATCCAAAACCAACCGGCAGGGCCAAGTAGACATATTTAAAAGGGATTCCTAACGCTGCACTCGTTTGCATCGTACCAGAAAGATTGTTATAAACGTCAATCCCGCCAATTACCATAATTACACTAAATAAAAAAATAGCAATATCTCGTAAAACGGCAAACATGGATTGAATTTTAGGACTTACATATTCTAACAGGATATCTATTTTTAAATGAAGATCTCCTTTTGTCGCATAACTTATGCCGATAAAAGCGATCCAAATAAATAAATATCTACTAATCTCTTCCGGCCAAGAAAGGGAAGCATTCATCACATACCGCATAAAAACTTGAGAGGACATAATAACAATTAAGCTACACATGGTAATAGAAATAAGTACCATTTCAAAATGTTTATCTATCCACTTGATGTATTTCATTAGGATCACATCCAAACTCGAAAGTTTTAATATGAGGCTGATCGTAAATAGTGCGCACAAAATTTATAAAAGGATCCCCCTAATAAACTTTTGCTTCCTATTAAACAACAATCAGCCCCATATTTTATTTGCAACTAATAATATTAATAGTTTTCAGCCTCTGAAATCATTAAATCAACTAACTCATCTCCAACTTGTCCACGAATCGTTTCGATAACAGGGCTTGTCTTTTCTCTGAATTTCTCTAACTCATCATCAGAAATTTCATTAACTGTTAAACCAGTATCTTTTAATACTTGGATGTACTCTGCATCTTTTTCATCTAAGAAATCTGTTCCAAATTGGACAGCTGATGCAAACCCTTCATCAACAAGAGCTCGAAGATCGTCTGGAAGACTATCATAAAAATCTTTGTTAATGACAGCTTGAAGAGATTGGAATATACTCTTGATGTTCGTTACGTGTTCTTGTGCTTCATGGAATTTCATTAATACTGTTAGCTCATACGGGTTTTCTTGTGCATCTACGGTTCCTTGTTGTAATGAAGTATACACTTCATTAAAAGGAATCGGTGTTGGATTCGCGCCTAACGCTCTCCAAGCTTCTATATGATTTGAATTTTCTAGCGTTCTAATTCTCAATCCTTTAACATCTTCTACTGACGTAACCTGGACCCCATTTGTAGATAAGATACGGAACCCTTGGTCAGTAAAACTCATCAACTTAAAACCCTTCTCTTCATAGTATGGTGCTATCTTTTCAAACAAAGGACCATCTGTTCTAAATACGTGTCTGGCATGTTCTTTAGATGTGAATAAGTATGGGATATCAAAAACTGCTACTTCAGGAACAAAGTTTGCTCCTACTCCAGTCGAAGTTATTGTTGCTGTAATGTCCCCGTTTTGAACCCCTTCCAGAATTTCGCGCTCCCCGCCTAATTGAGCATTAGGGTAAATTTCGACTTTTAGGCGCCCTTCACTTTGTTCTTCCACTTCCTCTTTAAATTTGAGAAATGCTTGATGTAAACCAATAGCTTCGGAAGCTACGTGTGCCATTGTGATTGTGTAGGTTTCTCCATTACTAGAATTACCATTACTATTACCTTCTCCAATCTCATTATCTCCAGAACTTTCATTAGACGAACAAGCTGCCATAATGAGAAGTATTATTGTTATGAACATTACTAATGTAGTTTTATTAAATCGATTCATATATTTTCCTCCCTTACTAGGTATGATAAGCTGCTGAGTAGTTTACTCTAAAAGTGTAAGGAATTCGTCCCTTTACAACATCAGAAGCTCACGGAAGCGCTTACATATTAGTGATAAAATTATCGACTTATCAGTCTAGTCTCCATGGTTGGATACAATAATTTATCCACTTCATACTGCAAAGCTAACTGAGCTTCCACTGAGTAACGAATTCCTTTAAGTATGATTGGTAACTAATTTTTATGATTATTAATCAACTAAATCAGGTTGCTCTTTAATAATACGATCCCAAAGCGGCTGGAAACTAAACCATCCGGCTAAGTCCGAACCTACTTGTTTACTTGTTATCTTTGCATAATCCTTATCAATTAAAACTGGAGTACCTGCTGCTTCGGCCATCAATTGTGCTTGAGCAGAACGTTCCATCGTAATAAACCACCATGCTGCTTCATCAACTGTTTTTCCTACCGTTAACAAGCCATGGTTTCGCAAAATTGCAGCCTTATGCTGCCCTAATGCCTTTGCAATTCTTTCGCCTTCTTCCGTATCTAAGACAACTCCTGTGTAATCATCGAATAAAACATGGTCGTCGTAAAAAGCACATGCATCTTGAGTAATAGGATCTAGTAATCTCCCTAAAGATGCCCACGTTTTACCATACGTCGAATGAGCATGAGCTGCTGCGACAACGTCAGGACGAGCTGCATGAATTTGAGAGTGAATGGCAAAGGCGGCGCGATTAACAGGGCGTTTTCCTTCAACTACGTCTCCTTCATGATTAACTAGAATAAGATCAGATGCTTTAATTTGACTAAAGTGCATTCCAAATGGATTTACCCAAAAATGGTCTTTTTCCCCTGGATCACGTACTGTAATATGTCCTGCTACCCCCTCATCAAAACCAAACTTAGAGAACAATCGAAACGCTGCTGCAAGACGTTCTTTTAAATGATTGCGCTCCTCTTCCACCGTTTTAAATTTTGGCAAGAGATCCTCTAGCGACATAAAGTTTTCATACGTTTTTCCCATTTCATTCACTCTCCTTCGAAAATTTAAAGAATTTCCTAAATGTAATACGAGTAGTTACACAATCAACAAACTAACCGGTTAGTATGCAATGGTCAAAAAAATACAAAATTACATGTAGGTCTCCATTTTCTCGTTTAGCGTTCCGCCCCATACATACTCCCCCTCGTAGTGAATAAGGTCGTATCTACTTATTCCCTTTTATAACCAAAGCTTGCTAATTGTAACAACTATCAAGTAGTATACTATAAATTTCTAAAAATAACATTAAATTTTATTAATTTTCAGAATTAATAGTATTCAAACGCTTACATTTAAGATTTCAGTTAACCATATATATCGGATATCAATACATAAATACTATTTCTACATTTACAAACCCTTCTATCTTAAGGTAAAATTAAAGTAATTATATGAAGTGGTTTCTAGGGTTCCGCAGGCAATCTGGTCTGGTCCGAGAGAAAACGCACAGTTCTTGTAACTGTGTTCACGGAGGGACAAAAGCCCGGGAGGATATTACTTTTTAATATCTTCTCGGGTTTTTTATATTGAACAATAAGAGGTGATTAGATGTCAAAAGTATGGTTTACGGTTTTTATTGCTGCATTTTTTGAAGTCCTTTGGGTCATTGGCTTGAAGCATTCCTATAATTTATGGACTTGGATTGCAACAGCCATTGCTATTTTTGTTAGTTTTTATTTAATGATAATGGCGGCCAGCAGACTTCCTGTTGGTACGGTTTATGCTGTTTTTGTAGGGTTAGGAACCGTTGGTACAGTAGTAGCTGATATCATCATTTTTAATGAACCCTTTCAACCTGTAACAATCATTCTTATTTTATTTTTATTAATTGGTGTCATTGGTCTCAAAGTTGTTAGTACAAGTGAGACAACAGTGAAAGGAGACGAAGCATAATGGAGTGGGTGTACCTGACTATAGCTGGAATATCAGAAATGATCGGAGTTGTAATGATCAATAAACTTCATAGAGATCGCAATTGGCGAGCATTAGTATATTTACTTTCTGCTTTTGGCGGAAGTTTCCTATTTCTTGCCCTTGCGATGCAAACTCTACCGATGTCTACAGCATATGCGGTTTGGACTGGCATTGGGGCTGCTGGAGGAGCCATCCTAGCGATTATTTATTACGGGGAACCGAAAAACGTGTATCGTCTATTCTTCATATTTATTATTATTGGTGCCACGATCGGTTTAAAATTAGTTTCTCCAGTTTAAATGGTGATGGTGTTTTAATTGCCATTCGTACTGTATGTAATTTTACTTACAAGAACAAAATAAGATGTACTGAACTATTCACCTTACCCCCATAGATTTTTTTGGAGGCTATCCTTATGTGGAAAGAAATAAAGATTGAAAGCTGGCATGAGTTTAATGAGGTCATCTCTCATCTACATTATAATGAATGGATTTTTCGAGGTCAGAGAAATTCTGTTTGGGATTTACAATCTTCGTTGTTTCGAGAAATTCAAAAAGTTAATAAACAACCAACTAATGAAGATTGTGTCACGATAGAAAATAAAATGGTGAACGAATTTTATTCGTCTGCGCACTTATATTCTTCTTTAGAATTCCAAGTACCCAGTAAAGAAAGCGAAAAAGACTGGGTTAATTTCAGGCTGGAACCTCTGTCTGTCATGCAGGATTATGGGACGCCCACTCGATTACTGGATTGGACACGATCACCTTACATAGCAGCCTTTTTTGCTTTAGATGGCGCTGAGGATAACTTTAGTATTTATGCATTAAATGTCAGAGAACTTGAGAAATACGATAAAGACCGTTATGGTGACGAATTCTATCAATATAAACGAGCCATTTTTTCTCCAGAAACGATCTCAGAATTATTTATTTTTCGTTACGATCCTTATCAAAAAAATGAACGACTTAGAATTCAACAAGGTGTGTTTCTCGTACCGAGTGTTATCAATAAGACAATGGATGATATCCTAAAAGTATATAACATTAAAGATAACAAGCTGAATGGGAAAGATGTAACGTACAAACTGATCTTTAACAAAGAAAACCTTCAAGATTATTGGTATAAGCTCGCACAAATGAACATTACCCACGAAACGATTTACCCCGGACTTGAAGGCTTTTGCCGCTCACTCAAGCTCCATATCCTCCTATAAAAAGAGAGGTGCCAGGTACCTTTATCCCACTGAAGCGTTAAAGGTACCTGGCACTTAAATTGCTGCTACCGGCTTACAAAAGGGTTTTCTTTCACGTAAAACCGCCACGGATAATGTTTTGCTTCACCACTATTATCAATTCCTATCCTTGGACCAACTGCAATTTCCTCCATTGCTAATGATTTACCTTCAGCTATCCACAATGGTGGCTTAAAAAACGGACGACCATAATCTTCTTTAACAATCCCAAGTGCTTTCGTTAATTTTCCGGGGCCACTCGTTAAGTCTCGGTCTTTTTTGGCCTTTCTTCGTCGCTTGTACATTAAGTCAATACCTACATGGGGCTCTATGGCTCGAATTAAAACAGCCTCAGGATGACCAACGTTACCACTCACAACATTAACAAGACAATGAGTGTGCATTACATATGTATATACATAGCCGGGTGGTCCGAACATAACTTCCGTTCGTTTTGTGCGTCGATTGTTATAGCTATGTGCAGCACGGTCATCCGGCCCAATATATGCTTCCGTTTCAACAATCCAGCCAGCGCCGACTCCTTGGAGTGTTTCCTTTATAAGTAATTTTCCAAGCAATGCTTTCGATAACTCAAGAGTACTTTGTTGAAAAAATGATGCTTGTACAGGCACAAACAGATGGACACACCTCCCTAAACTAACTTAATCGTCTTCACTCTTCATGAAGCCACCCCTTATATTGTGACCTAGAATGTCTTTTTTCACTAAACAAATACATCACAATTTGGCAATTTATCACTTAATTTATCCTTTCTCAAGGCAAGTCTGCAAAATTAGACGATAACAG
This sequence comes from Alkalihalobacterium sp. TH-98, assembly GCF_057473385.1. Taxonomy (NCBI): domain Bacteria; kingdom Bacillati; phylum Bacillota; class Bacilli; order Caryophanales; family Bacillaceae; genus Alkalihalobacterium; species Alkalihalobacterium sp. TH-98. The sequence goes on from NZ_JBYCKM010000001.1 coordinate 50,181, forward strand.
ACAATCCTTGTCAAAGGGAACGTCCAATAACTGTAGAAACTAAAAAGGGACCTAAGAAAATTGACAGAAGGGAAGACAAAAAGATGAGAACAGAAAGAAGAAGCAAATGGAAAACACATTGGAAAAAGTACAAACACCTTTATAAAGGCAATCGAATGGAAAGACGAAATAAATGGCGAATAAAATGGGAAGATAAATATAAAGAAGTTAGTTAAATTAGAGTGTCCCCTGCTATACTAATGGGCCAGCTAGTTGATCAGGGGATTATGCTTTTTTGACCAAATCACATACAAAACAACAGTTTCTTCTTTTGAATAACCCTTTATAAAACTACTTTACTGCAGCGTTCTGTCTTTTTGCTTCTACTTTATTTTCCTCGGCACGTTTCCAAACAACTACTAATAGAACGCCTATAATTCCGATTATGCCACCAAAATAAAAGCCAGCCGAAAGATCAAATATAGAATTTAACAATCCTGCTACAAAAGGTCCGACAAACATCCCCACAGCATATACGGCTTGATAGAATCCCATCGCAGTTGCTCGTTTTTCGTCCTCGACTGATTCAATCGACATCCCGAGAAGTAACGGAAGTACAACCCCTAACGCAAAACCATTAATAGCTTGTGTGAAAAGTAATAGACTAAAGGAAGAAACAAATGGAATTATCCCTGTCATCAAAGCGCTTAACATGAAGCCAACAAATAGCGTTCCCCAATGACCGAGCTGAGGTCTTAACCACTTTCCAATAACAATTGCGGCAAAAGCATGTGGAACGACAAAAACAATAACTAAGTAGCTTAATCCTACAGTCGAAGCACCGAGCTGCAGCGCGTAATTTGGTGAAAACCCAAAGATTGTAATAAAGATGATGCTGTAGGCTAAAACGGACAGAAGTGTTACTTTAATTAACTGTGGCTCTTTAACAATCATAACTAGCTCTTTTACATCTATAGGCTTTCTATTAACACCCTCCTTTTCTTCTTTCAGCCAAATACATAAAACTAATCCAATAATTCCTGCGATACCACCAATCCAAAATGGAACCATCCAACCGTATTTATCAACAACAACTCCACTGAAAATCATACTCACCAACTGACCGAGAACCATTGTGACACTAATCCAACCCATCGCCTTCGTAATTTCATTTTTTGAAAAATAACTCGCATATAAAACAGTAAAAGCCACCCATGTTGAAGCACTTACTCCAGCCAAGGCTCTAAAAAGTAACGTCCACCCTAATTGATCCGTCAATATAAACCCAAAACAGCTCATACTCCCGATTGCAATTCCAAAAATAATAAAAGGTCGCCGACGTTTAATGACATCAGAATAGATCCCAAGTGGCAGCCGAATAAGCATTTGTAACAAGCCATAACTTCCTACTACAACACCAATGAACATATAGGTCGCTCCTAAAAAATCTAAGTAGGCTGATAATATAGGAACGTAACTATAAATCGTAAACCAATACATAACTGTTACAAGAATAAAAATAAGATGATCTACTTTCGTGACATTCGACTGTTTTTCCTTACTCACTCCATTCACCTCATATTAATCTAGTAAAAGACTAGTTTAGTAGATTACATGATTACCCTTTCCTCTTTTACCCTATGCTGCTTTTAATCAAAGTATTAAAAAGCTTTACCATTGAATTGGTAACACTACATTACTTTTATACTATGTTATATCAATCTAATAAGCATAAACGAACGATTATAGAATTGGTAATGACATTTATTGTCGAAACGCTTAAAAAAAACGGGTTTTACATATATAATAGAGGCACGAAATAATTAGGGCCAATGGGCCTTTTTGTGCGTTTGAATGAATGAGCGTTCATAAAATTATTCTTATATATTCGAGGTGGGGGAAAATTGACTGTGATGAATAGCCCCGCAAAGTTGGATAGTCCAAAACCTAACAATGATTTCTTTATTGTTGGTATTGGCGCATCAGCTGGCGGGCTTGAAGCAATTGAAGAATTTTTTAAAGAAAGTAGTTCAACTAGCGGCATGGCGTTTATTTTAATTCAACACTTGTCAGATCAATATAAAAGTTTTATGCCTGAATTACTTTCTAGACATACTAACATGGAAATTATTAGAGCGGAAAACGGGATGGAAATCAAACCAAACTGCATTTATTTAAATCCTCCACGTACCGAGGTTACAGTTAAAGACGGCAGACTGCTCGTAACATCTAGTAATCCAAAACAAAACTTATTTTTTCCGATTGATGCCCTCTTCTCATCTCTTGCCACAATGAAGAAAGAAAAGGCAATTGGCGTTATATTATCTGGAAAAGGAACGGACGGAACAAAAGGGGTAAAAGCGATCCACGAAACAGGCGGTATTATCCTTACGCAAAAGAAAGAGACCGCAAAATTTCCGGATATGCCTCGAAGTGCTGAAGAAACCGGTATTGTAAACTATATTTTATCACCTATTGAAATGGCAAGCTTCATTTCTAAATATAGTACATACAAGAAGATTGAACTAGAAGAAGATGAATTAATTAAAATTTATAAGCTTGTCAAAGATAAATGCAATATTGATTTTTCACTTTACAAACAAAATAGTGTACTGCGTCGGATCGAAAGGCGAGTCAACCTATTTCATTCAACGTGTCTAACATTAAGAGATTACCGTAAGTTTCTAGAAAACAATCCAAACGAAATTGTAAAACTACAACATGATATGTTAATTGGTGTGACTCACTTCTTCCGTGATCCAGACGCTTTCCATTTAATTAAAAAAGAAGTGTTACCACAAATCTTTCAACAAAAGCGAAAAGAACAAGAAAAAGACATTCGCATTTGGGTTGCTGGCTGTTCCACCGGGGAAGAAGCATATTCCGTAGCTATTATGTTTAAAGAATATATGGATGATATTCAAGAAGACTTTAACATAAGAATTTTTGCAACCGACTTAGACAATAACTCGATCAAGATAGCGATGCAAGGCGTTTATCCAGACAGTATTGTCTCTTCGCTTTCAAGCAAGCGATTATCGAAATACTTTGAGCAACAAGATCGAAGTTACAAAGTAAAAAAAGAAATTCGTGATATGATTATCTTTGCGCCACATAACATCGCTAAAGATTCTCCATTTGTTCATTTAGACTTTATCAGCTGTAGAAACATGATGATTTACTTCCAGCCAGAGCTGCAAAAGAAAGTGTTATCACTTTTTCACTTTTCTCTTAATAAAAATGGCTTTTTATTCTTAGGTCCAAGTGAAACGATAGGTAAACTTTCAAACCTTTATGAAGTCATTCATTCTAAGTGGAAAATCTTTAGATATGTTGATAGTAGCGACTGGGATATGGCTAATACATTTAACGTATCTAAATACGCCAAAAAAGAGTCTGCTTTTCCTGAAGTTGATTTATACCAACAGTATATGGACTCAAAAAATAAAACTACACTCGATACGATGTATCACAAAATAATTGAAAGATATACTACTCCTTGTTTAATTGTAAATGAGCAAGATGATATTCTTCTATCTGGAGGAAATGTCAGACAGTACTTTAAAATACAAAAAAGTTTAAGAAGTTCTAATTTATATAAACTAGTACAAACTGATTTATCAATTGCCATTGGTACCGCTCTTAAAAAAGTAAGAAGTGAAAATAAAGAAATTCATTATCCATCTATTCCCATTAAACACCGAGAACAAAAAAAGGATATTTCACTTACAGCAAAACCTTTTCTTATGGAAAACCAAAAAGAGCTTATTATCATTTTAATTAATGAAGTGACAACTACTGAACATCTTGCACAACCATATGAACGCATACCGACTCATCGTGATAAGGATTTAAATCAACAAATCATTGACTTAGAACACGAACTTTATTACACACAACAAGACTTGCAAACGACAATTGAAGAATTAGAAACATCAAACGAGGAATTACAATCTACAAATGAAGAGTTAATTGCTGCTAACGAAGAACTGCAAAGTACTAATGAAGAATTACAATCTGTAAATGAAGAATTAATGAATGTCAACAATGAACATGAACAAAAAATTAACGAACTAACTGCTCTAACAAATGATATGGACAACCTCCTGATCAGTACGAACATTGCAACGATCTTTTTAGATATGGAGTTACGTATTAAACGTTTTACACCTGAAGTAACTAAAGTAGTGAATTTAATTGAAATGGATATTGGACGACCTTTCTTTCATATTTCTAACAACCTTAAATACGACGATATAATAGAAGATGCGACTAAAGTATTGGACACAGCAATTAAAATTGAACGTCAAGTGCGAGACAAGACAGGAAACTGGTACAATGTAAAAATTATGCCTTACCGTACAAGTGAGAATTTCATTCGCGGTATTGTTATTACTTTTATGGATATAACCGAAATCAAGAAAGTAAACGAGGATTTAAAAATTACTTCTTTTGCACTGGAACAAAGCCCAGCTAATATTCTTATTGCAAACCATGAAGGAACCATTGAATATGCCAACCACCAATTCCAAGAAACATTCGGTTACCTTACTAAAGAGATTTTAAAAACCAATATAAAAGATTTTTATAATAACATGGCAAGTGACATTCCCTATACGAAAATATGGAATGTTCTCATGCAAGGAAAACAATGGAGCGGCGAATTAAAGGTTAAAGATAAAGAAGGAAATGAGAAATGGGAGTCTGTTTCTTTTACACCAATAGTCGATGAATGGGGCCAGCAGATTCAAATCCTGCGTATAGCTGAGGATATTACCATCCGAAAAAATGCAGAAAATCTTTTAAAGGACTCAGAAATCCTTGCTGCATTAGGCCAACTTGCTGCAGGCATAGCTCATGAAATCAGAAACCCTCTAACTTCTTTAAAAGGCTTTTTACAGTTGATGGATCAAGATCAAAGTTATAATACTACGTATGGCACTGTCATGATTTCAGAGTTTGAACGAATCGAATCGATCGTTTCCGAACTCCTTCTTTTAGCAAGACCTCAGGATGTCAAGTATGATTTTTGTGACCTTTCCAAAATTATTGAAGAGGTTTCCATCTTGCTCGAAACTCAAGCAAATTTAAAAAGTATTGAGTTGAAAACAGACACCTCACCTACACTTCCTGAAATACGTTGTGTTACGAATGAGATTAAACAAGTCATCATAAACGTTGTGAAGAATGCAATAGAAGCAATTACCAATGGTGGTCAAATTCGCCTTTCGACAGAAGTTGAATATAATGACACCTTAAAAATCACAATTGCAGACACTGGTGACGGCATCCCAAAAGAACGACTGAAGAAAATTGGACAGCCATTCTATACCACAAAAGTAAAAGGTACGGGCCTAGGTTTAATGGTCAGTTTAAAAATTATTGAAAATCACGGTGGAAAAATGTACTTTGATAGTGAAATCGGAAAAGGAACAACGGTTACGATTCGCCTTCCTATATACTAATAATAGAAAACAAAAAGGTGTCCTAAAAGTTTAACAACTCCTAGGACATCTTTTTACTCTATTAAATCTTTAATCTCATTCACTTGTTCTAGTAATAAATCAATATAATCACTTTTATAATTCTCAATAAAGTCTGGTCTCACCATTCGTAAGACTTCTTCAATCGTATTTAGTTTATTACGAATAATCGAAGAGTTCATATCTTTACTATTAAAGCTATCACCTTTTGGGTCCTCAAAAAAAGGAAAAGTATTCATTTGAGAGTTCGTTAATTCTAACTGTTCACGTAGTTGATTAATTTCTTTCTGAACAAGATAATAGTTTTTTGACTTTTTTATGGCAACAACATGATATTTCATTTGTTGCTTTTTAAAGAAAAGTTCAAATAATACTGCTTTATCTTCTAGTGTTTCCATATTTACTTCTGCAGACGTCTCACCATCATTTTCAAGCAATTGGATAACTTTCTCTTTACTGTCAGGATCAATTAAATCTAAGAAACTGGCAACAACGGGAAACTCTTTTTCTGCTGTGTTTGATGTTTCTAGTATCTCTAACTCTTGATTCACTATAAAATAAGGAACTGGAATATTTGGAGTACTCACGATAAAACCACCTTATTATCAAATAAAAATAAATTGTTCAACAAATGAGGATTGAATTTGTTGAATACTAGAGTATAGTAACGTATTAGGAGAACAATACGGTCTTAAATCATATTGTTCATTCAAACGGCTCCCGACCATAATCATTCCGCCTGGATTTACTTTCTCTAGTTCCATTATATAGTTAGGTAACAATGGTAAATGGTGCACCATCGATACGGAAATACCTATCAAAGAAGGTTTCCACTTTTTTGCACTATACACTGCATATTCAAGAGGTAAATTCGCACCTAAAAACTGCGTATCCCATCCCTTTTCCTTAAAGAAAGAGGAAACCATCTTTAAGCCTAGTACGTGCTCCTCCCCTTCTATACAGAAGAACAGCGCGCGTTTGCTCTGTTCCATCCCTTTTTTCTCCAATATATAACGGGTTAATATAATATCCGCTGTTCCCGTAGCTAAATGCTCATCAGCAACAGTTATCTCATTGTTTTTCCACAAATCACCTATATAGTACATCGCATTTCGCAAAACTTGATCATAAATAAAACAGCTGTTCATACCTATTTGGTCAAGATTATGGATTAATTTCCAAGAAGAATGGATATCCCCCTTTAATAATTGGAGAGCTAATTTTTTCGCCTCTTCTGGGTACATTTTTTTACCTCCTCCAATATTATTAGTATACTATAAAGAGCTTTTTAAAATATACTCTTTTCCTATAATTGTGAAGAGGTCTATGAAAGGAGAGATGGATATGTATATCGTACATTCTATTGTTGTCGTTCCGGACGATAAGATACAAGAAGTTATATCACTATATCAAAATCGTTCCCGTTCCGTAGATCGTGAAGAAGGTTTTATTTCGTTTAAATTATTACAAAATGATGTTAAAAAAGGAGAATTAACCGTACAAATGGAGTGGGAATCTGAAGAACATTATTTCAAATGGATTAGAAGTGATAATTTTAAACAAATACATGAACTGGAGAAGAAATATCCGGACTATGAATTAGCTTCAATAAAACCAATCGTACAACGCTTTAAGGTGGTTGCGACATGATCGATTTAGCGGTTAAAGAGAAGATTGTAGATGAAATTGTTAAGAGGTTTTACACAAAATACCCAAGCTTAGTAGAGCAATTTGGTGAAAATGGGAAAAAGCGAACGAGAGAAGATAACCATTACCACCTTCAGTATTTAGATACGGCATGGAAGTTACAGAATAAAAAAGTATTTATAGACTACTCTCTATGGTTGAATGAAGTTTTAACTTCTAGAAACGTAAGCACAACTCTTGTCATTGAAAATTTCAAATGGCTTAAAGAGGAAATCAGCGGCTTACTTGATGAAGTAGTTGAAGTCTTTTATACAGAAGCATTAAATGAAGCGATTGATACATTGGAAGCCAAAGATACAGAATAAATCTACCAGCTGTTTATTGTAAGAAGTATTACAATAGGCAGCTTTAATTTATGTTATGTCCATGTAATTTAACCCCCTTCCCCCGCTAGAAAGGAAATAAAAAGAGCTGTATTTCTCTAGTTCATCAAAATCGATATAAAAATTCTTCAAAACTAAAGTACTTTCTTCTCCCTGCAATACTACTAGATTATAGTAGAGTTAGCCCTTTTTACGAATAATATTTTTTCCAACCCCGCAATTCCACTCAAATTCTTCCATTATTAGTAAATACAACCTTCTAAAATACGACAAAATCATTTCTTATGTAACAATTATATTACATTCTAGCAAAATTCATTGTTATTAGACATGAAACATATTAAAATTTGAGAGACTAGTAAAAGATAAATTTTCCAAACTAGGAAAGTTAGATATAAAAGGAGAGTAATAGAATGAAAAGGAAGTTAACACATGTAGTTATTGCTACAGCTTTAGCTGCAACCCTTCTTACTGCGGCACCTGCAACATCCTATGCTAATCCTATCACGAATTTATCAGCACAGATAGAAGATTTAGAAGATAAAATACTTATATATGACAATAAGATTATCGAAGCCATTGTAAAGATTGAAGAACTTACAAAACAAATCGAAGGAGCTCAACAAAGGATTTCAGACAATCAACAAAAGATTGAAGAAGCCCAAGAAAAGTTTGATAGTCTGAAAGAAATCTATTTTGACAGGCTACGGGCCATCCAACAAAATGGACAAAGTCCTATGCTTACTTATATTGATGTCATCTTATCCTCAAATGGGTTTGGGGACCTTATAGAGCGCGTTACATTAATCTCTCAAGTAATAGAACAAGATCAAAAGTTACTAGACAACTTACATAAAGCTGAACGTCAACTGAATGATTTACAAGAAGAACTTGAAAGAGAACAAGGCCAATTAGAAAAGAATAAGCAAACGGTAGAAGAAGAACAAGCAGCACTCGAACGAAACAAAAACTCCGTTATCCAACAGTTAGAAGAAGTTAAAGAATTAAAACGCCAAGAAGAAATTCGTATTGCTGAAGAAGAAGCCAGAAGAGCAGAAGAAGCACGTCGAGCAGAAGAAGCGCGACAAGCACAAGAAGCGCGACAAGCACAAGAAGCTCAACAAGCTAATCAAACAGAACAAGTCAGTCAAACAAACCAATCAATTTCAAGTCAACCGACTGTAACAAATACAAATACAGCACAAGCACCTGCTCCTCCAAATACAACGACTAACAACAAAACAACTAGCAGTCCAGCTCAACCTGTAAGCTCTGGAAACTCAGACAAAGCTACTGCGGTAATTAATTATAGTAAACAATTTTTAGGAACACCTTATGTTTGGGGAGGAACAACACCAAGTGGATTTGATTGCTCAGGATTTACTTCTTATGTCTTCCGTTCCGTTGGTGTAAATTTACCGAGAACTTCTAGACAACAAGCTACAGTTGGGGTAGCAGTATCACCTCACCAAGTCCAGCCAGGAGACTTGATCTTTAGAGGAAACCCAATTCATCATGTTGGAATTTATATTGGTAATGGACAATATATACACTCTCCGCAAACTGGAGATGTAGTTAAAATTTCATCCTATAATCCTTCAAGACATACTCAAGCACGTAGAGTATTAAATTAATTGATTTGTAAATTCACAAACCATTAAAAAGGGTAGCTCAATAATTGAGCTACCCTTTTACTATTATTCTATAGATTTGAGACCTTATTGCTGTTGATTTTGCTGTTGTTGAGCTTGTTGAATTTGCTGGGCAGCCTGCTGTAACTGCTGTTGCGCTTGCAGATAATTTTGCTGTTGGGCTGGTTGCGCCCCGCTTTGTGCTTGTAGGATTTGCTGTTGAGCCTGTTGTAACTGTTGCTGTGCTTGTTGAAGCGCCTGAGGATTAGCCTGTTGACTTGCTTGTTGAACTGCTTGTTGAGCTTGTTGAATAGCTTGCTGGGCTTGCTGGGCAGCTTGGTTTTGCTGATTTTGTTGCATAGATAACTCTCCTTTAAAAGAATTTAATTTACTCGATTATTTTACCTTTACACATTACTTTACATACAATGTTTTTCTTATCTTTCACCTAATATGAATTTCCTTAAAAATTAAAAAGCCGAATTAAAGAGGAATGTCTAATTCGGCTGGATAGCTTTTTAAAAATATTAATTTAATGTCCTGTTATCTTCATCAGCTATAATCGTAAAATAACATAAAAACAATCCTTTAGAATTCATAACGGTAATTAATATTGTATTACTATTGCCACTTCCCTATCGTTCATGCATCAAAAAAAGACCGACATAGGTCGATCTCCTGTATTATGTAATGGTGCGGGTGAAGGGACTCGAACCCCCACGTCAAAGACACTAGATCCTAAGTCTAGCGCGTCTGCCAATTCCGCCACACCCGCAATTTTGAAATGGTGAGCCATGAAGGACTCGAACCTTCGACCCTCTGATTAAAAGTCAGATGCTCTACCAACTGAGCTAATGGCTCATTTAACAGTATTGAAAATACGAATAAATGATTCTTATAAAAGTGGTGCCGGCGAGAGGACTTGAACCCCCAACCTACTGATTACAAGTCAGTTGCTCTACCAATTGAGCTACACCGGCTAAAATGGTGGAGGATGACGG
>NZ_JBYCKM010000002.1:0-13438 GCF_057473385.1 Alkalihalobacterium sp. TH-98
GGTTAAGTCCTAAGAATGTGATTACGTATGTGGAAAACATCGTAAATGATTTAATTGAAAGAGATCCAGAAGGTGAATCGATTTACCGTGCAAATGCCGATGCTTATATTGCGGAGTTACAAGAGCTCGATGCATGGATTGAAGAAGAGGTTGCAGGAATTCCAGAGGAGCACCGCGTAATCATTGTAAGTGAAAATGCATTCAAATATTTTGGAGCAGATTACGGATTTGATACAGAAGGTGTATGGGAAATTAACTCTCATGAAGAGGGAACTCCACAACAAATTTCAAGACTTGTCGATCTAGTGAACGATCGTAATGTTCCATCAGTATTTGTAGAGTCAACAGTTGATAAGCGTTATATGGAAACCATCTCAAATGAAACAGGGGTTCAAATTGCAGGGGAAGTCTACACTGATGCGGTTGGTCCTGCAGGTAGTGGAGCAGAAACATATATTGGCATGACGAAGCATAATGTCAGTGTATTTGTTGAAGGGCTAAAACAATAAATAGGTGAGGTAACTATTATTAACTTCTTAAAGAGTTTGTATCTATAATGATACAGACTCTTTTCTTTTTCTTCGTGTATTAAAATCAAGTTTAAAGTTGAGTTATTGATATGGCATGGTCTATCTAATAATTAATACTTTAATTATATCCTCAGCTAAAATATCGCTATTTTATGAATAATCCTCCTTTTTAAATAAAAAATAACTACGTACATAAATTGAATAAGGAGATGACTTTGTGAAAATGAACGTTATGAAGTGGCTATTTATCATGGCTTTTCTATTCGGTGCTGTGCTGAATCCGACGTTGAGTTCTGCTGAAGAAAAACCAGCTGACGATGTCAAACAAGAATGGTGGTTTAAGAAAAATAAAGATAATCCACGTGAAGTCGAAGGATTGCCTGATTTACAGGGAGGCGATGAAGAGGCGGTGAGAGGACCGATTTCCAATATCGTTTTACAACAACGGTATCCAGATATCGTTTTCTTACGTGGACCTGATACTGCAAATCGAATTGCGTTAACCTTTGATGACGGTCCTGACCCTCGTTATACAGAGGGAGTGCTAGATGCTTTAGCCCGGTATAATGTTCCAGCAACATTTTTTGTAATGGGGGCAAGAGCCGAAGCTTATCCAGATATCGTTAGACGAATGGTCAATGAAGGGCATATAGTAGGAAATCACAGCTATTGGCATCCTAATCTTGTTGAGGGTGATATGGCTACTTTAGAAAGAGAAGTCATGCAAACGGAAGAACTTCTAAATCAAATTATCGGCTACCGGACAAGCTTGTTTCGTGCACCATATGGTTTTTTAAATAATGAAGCTGTGGAAAAACTAGACGAATTAAATTATAACGTGATCGGCTGGTCGATTGACACACTTGATTGGAGAGAACCACCGCCTGAAGACATTGCATTTAGTGTGTTGAGTAACGCACATCCAGGTGCAATCGTACTTCTTCATGATGGAGCTGAGTGGGACGGCGATCGAACGAGTACAGTTGAATCTTTGGATATCATGATTCCAGAACTTCAGGAATTAGGATTTGAGTTTGTGACAGTTCCTGAATTATTAAATATTCCTTATCAGAAGTAATAGCCCCAATATAGTAGAAGTGAAAAGAGTACTTGTAAGATTTTTTCTTGCAGTGCTCTTTTTCCTTGGTATTTGATTTGGTACCGTTTTTTGTGCGCTAGTGTGCTATAGGATGCTACTTGAAAATGTAGTTTTGGTGTTTAACGCATACCTGAACCAGAAGTAAAGAAGATCGATTGGTGACTGGTTGAATCATTGCTTCTTTTGAATAAGGGTTAGGATTTTCTGACATGCTATAAAAGTAAAATTTACCGTTTCTTACATATTAAATAACTTTAATAAACAAGGGAGTGTGCCATCGTGTCATCATCCAATCAACCTCATCAAACGTTTCCGCCACAACATCAAAATCAGCAACCCGGTATAGAGTCGCAAATGAATCCTCACCCGACAGATGAAAATTATAGCTATAAAGGATCTGGGAAATTACAAGGGAAAGTTGCCATTATTACTGGAGCTGATAGCGGGATTGGCCGAGCGGTCGCGATCGGTTATGCAAAAGAAGGAGCTGACGTAGTTAATGTATATTTAAGCGAACATAAGGATGCAGAAGAAACGAAGAAGCAAGTAGAAGAGGAAGGAAGACGCTGTTTAAATATTGCTGGTGATTTAGGCGATGAGAGTTTTTGCCAAGATGTGATTAAGCAAACGATCAGTGAGTTTAATAAATTAGATATCTTAGTTAATAATGCTGCTGAGCAACATCCGCAAACTGATTTTGAAAATATTACGAGTGAGCAATTAGAGCGTACATTTCGAACGAATATGTTTTCATTCTTTTATTTAACTAGAGCGGCATTACCTCATTTGAAGTCTGGGAGCAGTATTATTAATACAACTTCTGTAACAGCTTATAAAGGTCATGAAAAACTGATTGACTACTCAGCAACTAAAGGGGCTATTGTTACGTTTACACGGTCGTTATCATTATCCCTTATTAAAAAGGGGATTCGAGTAAATGGAGTAGCCCCGGGACCAATCTGGACACCGCTTATTCCGTCAACATTTACAGCGCAGGAAGTATCTGAGTTTGGAAGTACGACACCAATGCAGCGTGCAGGCCAACCCGTAGAACTCGCACCTGCTTATATTTATTTAGCGAGTGAAGATTCTTCCTATATGTCAGGTCAAATTCTCCATCTAAACGGTGGAGTGATTGTCAACGGCTAAAAGAAGCGTAAAGAAAGAGTGAAAAAGAGTGAAAAAGAGTGAAAAAGAGTGAAAAAGAGTGAAAAAGAGGTAGCAGGCACCTTTACTTCAGCACAGTGGTAAAGGTGCCTGGTACTATAAAATTCTTCTTTTAGTCTTGAAAAGTCAAAGAAGGTCAGCTATAATGGAAATACAATATATAAATGGAGATCCCGCAATTGTTGGGATTTTTATTTATATAAAAGGTCAAAGATAGTCAAAATCGAAGAGGGGGTAGGTTAGATGATGTTATGTCAAAAATGTAATGCAAAACAAGCAAATGTAAAAATGGATGTTATGCTAAATGAGCAACACAAACAAATTCATTTATGCTCTAGTTGTTACAGTGAAGCCTACCAGTCTTTAGGTTCAGGCCACTTTAACTTCAATCATTATTTTGATGATTTCTTTAACTCATCTCAATCATCTCACCTGCCAAATGGTGAACAGCATCAAAATGTGAAGCAAATGCCTCCACAGCAAGGAGGAGGAAACAGCTTCCTTGATCAACATGGCCGCAACTTAACTAGAGAAGCAAGAGATGGTCGAATTGATGCGGTGATTGGACGTGACAAAGAAATTGAGCGAACAATTGAAATTTTAAATCGTCGTAACAAAAACAATCCTGTGCTAATTGGTGAAGCAGGGGTCGGGAAAACAGCAATTGTTGAGGGCTTTGCTCTAAAAATTGTGAATGGTCAAGTTCCTGCTAAGTTAAAAAATAAAGAAGTTTATACATTAGACATTAATTCACTTGTTGCTGGAACGAGTTATCGCGGACAATTTGAAGAAAAAATGAAAGAACTTATTACTGAATTGCAGCAACGCGAAGATGTCATCCTATTTATTGATGAGCTCCACATGATGGTTGGAGCAGGAAGTTCTGCAGAAGGTTCGATGGATGCTGGGAACATTTTAAAACCGGCACTTGCACGAGGTGACATGCAAATAATTGGTGCCACAACACTTAAAGAATATCGAATGATTGAGAAGGATCAAGCGTTAGAACGTCGTTTCCAACCTGTCATCGTAAAAGAGCCGACAGAAGAAGAAGCCTTTGAAATTTTAAAAGGCATTCGACCAGCGTATGAAGTCTATCACAATGTGAAATATTCAGATGACGTGCTAAAAGCTTGCGTCACTCTTTCAAAACGTTATATTCAAGATCGATTCTTACCGGATAAAGCAATCGATTTACTAGATGAAGCAGGTTCGAAACTAAATCTATCGCAAGTTGGACCCGATACAGAAAACTTAGAAAAACGATTAAAAGATATCGATAGAGAAAAACAAATTGCAGCACAACAAGAACAATATGAAAAAGCAGCAAATCTACGTAAAGAAGAGCTAGAAATTAAAGAAAGACTAGAAAACGAACAAGCTAATGAACAAACAACGGAAGTGACAGTAGAGCACATCCAAGCTATTATTGAGTCAAGTACTGGTATCCCGGTTAGAAAACTTCAAAAAGATGAGCAAACAAAAATGAAAGACTTACCAAACAGACTTGCTCACAAAGTAATCGGTCAAGCAAAAGCAATTGAACTAGTAGCCAATGCAGTAATGAGAGCACGAGTAGGGTTAAAACCAAAACACCGTCCAACTGCTTCCTTCTTATTTGTTGGGCCGACAGGTACTGGAAAAACAGAACTAACAAAAACATTAGCGGAAGAGTTGTTTGGCAGCAAGGACTCTATGATTCGTTTAGATATGAGTGAGTATATGGAAAAACACTCCGTATCAAAGCTTATCGGTTCACCACCGGGTTATGTTGGACACGATGAAGCAGGGCAATTGACAGAACAAGTTCGTCGAAACCCTTATTCCATTGTATTACTAGACGAAATCGAAAAAGCACACCCTGATGTGATGAATGTTTTTCTACAAATTATGGAGGACGGTCGTTTAACAGACAGCCAAGGAAGAGTCGTTAATTTTAATGAAACGGTTATTATTATGACATCAAATGCAGGAGTGACAGATAAGAAAAAGCCAGCAATTGGGTTTGGATCTTCCCAAACTGTAGAAGAGACAATGGTACAGTTAGAAACGTTAAAGAATTACTTTAAACCAGAGTTCTTAAATCGTATTGACTCTATTATTGAATTTGGACACTTAACAAAAGAAGACTTAATTAAAATTGTCGACATTATGTTGAAAGAACTAATGGCAACATTGAACGAACAAGGTATTTTTATTGAAGTTTCGAAAGAGGCCAAAGAAAGAATTGCTGAAGTAGGATACCACCCAGAATTTGGTGCTAGACCGTTACGACGCGTCATTCAAGACCACATTGAAAATAAAATTACGGCATTAATGATTGAGAAAGAAAAAGTAGATAAAATCAATGTGTCGGTCGAAGGAAATGAATTAAAAGTAAAGTAATAGTTAAAAGAGGCTGCTTGGTCAGCCTCTTTTTTTGGTCTGGTTATTAGCAGGCAAAAAACTAGAAATTATCATATTAAACATGTAAAATGACAAAATAATATTTAGAGATACTAAATAGATACTTCAGTTTTACTACATATAATAATTTCTAGAATACACAAGAGGGTGAATACATTGACTCAAAAACAAATACACGATATAAAGTTTTCTGTATTGGACCTTGCACCAATCGTTCAAGGCAGTTCAGCTGCTAACTCTTTTAAAAACAGTTTAGATCTTGCCCGACATGCTGAAAAGTGGGGGTATCACCGTGTTTGGGTTGCCGAACATCATAATATGCCTGGCATTGCAAGTTCAGCAACATCTGTCTTAATCGGATACATCGCTGGTGGAACAACGAAAATTCGAGTGGGTTCAGGCGGCATCATGTTACCAAATCATGCGCCATTAGTCATTGCTGAACAATTTGGGACGCTCGAATCTATGTATCCGGGACGAATTGATCTGGGGCTCGGGCGTGCACCAGGCAGTGATCAGTATACGGCCCATGCCCTACGAAGAGATTTACGGAGCGGACATGACTTCCCGGATCAGTTAGCGGAACTTCGCACTTATTTTGCACCTGATCAGCATAATCAACAGGTTCGAGCTTTTCCTGGAGAAGGATTACAGATCCCCATTTGGCTTCTAGGCTCTAGTGGTTTTAGTGCACAATTAGCAGGTAAGCTTGGGCTGCCTTTTGCTTTTGCCAGTCATTTTTCACCAGAATATACGATCCCTGCTCTTAACTTATACCGCCAAAGCTTCCAACCTTCTGAAGTACTGCAAGAGCCGTATGCTATGGTAGGAGTAAATGTCATTGCTGCAGATACAGATAAAAAAGCACAATGGCTTTCAACATCACACCAACAAGCGTTTTTAAGTCTTATAAGAAATCAGCCAAGCCAATTGCAACCACCAATTGAATCATTGGAACATTTATGGACGAGTATTGAAAAAGATGCCATTGAAAAACAATTAGGGTCTTCGGTTATTGGGAGTCCGGAAACAGTAAAAGAAAAGCTCCAAGCTTTTCTAGACGAAACCCAAGCAGATGAAATGATTATTAATAGTCATATCTATGACCACAATGAGCGATTACGTTCTTATGAAATAGTTCAAGAAGTAGCAATAAAAACAAGATAATTTAACTTTAGTCAGCCATATCAAAATAAAAAGGATGTAAACCCACTAGATTTTACATCCTTTTTTAAGATAGTAAAGACTACTCTCGTATTAAGTCACTTTCAGAAGTTTCTATCGTAATATCACAACTGCCTTCAGTTTTGTCTCCTTCTAATCATAAAGTATTAACCTATATTTTGGTGGAAATTAAACTCCCTTCTAAGTCGTTGTGGACTTCCTTTATACATAATTTAACAGAATATATTGAAATATTAAAATAAATAGTTTATGATACTTTTAAATACTAACTAGTCAGTATTCTAGCAATTGAAGCAGCTGTCCTAGAGTAATAGTAAACATCTAGGTTTATTCATTGTAATAATTAACAATAAACGAACTCTCTGACTTGGAAGTGAATTTCAATCATTGGAGGTAGTTACGTATGAGTGGTTATGGAGATTTAGTTCAATTTCAGGTGTATTCACCCGAAACAGCTAAGGAAAATCAAAAGTATCCAGTTGCATTTGAAGAGTGGGAAAGGTTGGCTCGTGAAACATTAGAAGATGGTCCTTATTGGTATGTTGCTGGCGGGGCTGGAAGTGGATCAACAATGGATGCCAATCGTGAAGCAATTGATCGTGTTAAAATCCAACAGCGAATGTTTTGCGATGTGGAAGAGCGAGATTTATCAGTTTCTTTGTTTGGACAAACATATCATTCTCCTATTTTGTTAGCTCCAATCGGTGTTCAATCGATCATTCATGAAGAAGGGGAGTTAGGCTCGGCTAAGGCTGCTGCTGAAATGGGTATACCGTACATAGCCAGCACAGCATCATCGTTTGCGATGGAGGAGATTGCAAATGTAATGGGCGATGCACCGCGTTGGTACCAACTTTATTGGGGAAAGGACCAAGATGTAACTGCAAGTATGCTGAGACGTGCTGAAGAAAGCGGTTATTCCGCACTCGTAGTGACCCTCGATACACCAATGTTAGGGTGGAGAGAACAAGATTTAAGAAATGCTTACCTACCATTTATTAATGGCATCGGAATTGCTAACTATTTATCTGACCCGGCTTTTTGTTCAAAGCTTGAGAAATCTCCAAGAGAAGATATCCGTGCAGCCATCCAATACTTTTTTAGTATTTATTCAAATGCTAGTTTAACATGGAAAGATCTTGCATTTTTACGTGAGCATACAAAGTTACCGATTTTGTTGAAGGGAATTGTACATCGTAAAGATGCAGAATTAGCATTACAACATGGTGTAGATGGTATTATTGTCTCGAATCATGGTGGTCGTCAAGTGGATGGAGCGATCGGTTCTTTGGAAGCGCTTCCAGAGGTGTGCGATGTAGTTCATGGGAAAATCCCTGTTTTATTCGATAGTGGTATACGTCGCGGGGCTGATGTCATAAAAGCTCTTTCGTTAGGGGCAACTTCTGTTTTATTAGGACGCCCATATGTTTACGGATTAGCTACGGGTGGAGAAGAGGGAGTGAAACGCGTCATCCGTAATATGATTGCGGATATTGACTTAACACTGGCTCTTTCTGGAAGAAAATCAGTCAAAGACCTTGATCGATCGTTATTAGCTTCTAGTAGTAATAATTCGTTATTAGTAGAAAACAAATACTAAACAAATCAAAAACGATCAGCTGGTAAAACATTTACTACTGGTCGTTTTTAATAGAACATTTTTCAGTTGGACTAGTTCATTAACCATAGATCACTTCATACTCTTCATTCTATTGTACAAAGTTGCCCGTGAGATCCCTAATAATTTGGCAGCCGCTGTTTTGTTGCCATACGTTAATTGTAGTGCATTTCTAATTTTATCATCTAGGTCGAGGCTAGAATTACTTGTTTCTATACTTTCTACTATCGGGGTTGGTTGTTTCACAAAGTTGCTAGGGAGATGTTTTGGTTCAATTTTTTCGTTTTCATCAGCTAAAATAATTAACCTCTCAATTATATTTCGAAGCTGTCTCACATTTCCTTGCCAAGGATGCTGCAAAAACAGGTACATTACTTCAGGATCTAATTCTGGAATTGGGATCTTATATTTAATCGAGAATTCTTGTAAAAATAACTGAACGAGTTCTGGTATATCCTCTTTACGTTCACGCAACGGCGGAACCTGTATTGAAATGACGTTCAAACGGTAAAATAAATCCTCACGAAAGCTCCCTTCTTCAATCATTTTTTCCAAATCTCGGTGTGTTGCAGCAATAATTCTCACGTCTGTTGGAATAGGGTCTGTCCCACCGACGCGGTAAAACTGCTTTTCTTGAAGGACACGAAGTAGTTTAACTTGGACTTCTAGCGGCATTTCCCCAATTTCATCTAAAAAGATCGTACCACCAAGAGCAGCATCAAACTTTCCTTTTTTCCCGCCCTTCACTGCACCGGTAAAAGCTCCTTGCTCATATCCAAAAAGGTCACTTTCAATTAAGGCTGTAGGAATGGCGCCACAATTGATGGCAACAAAAGGTGCTTCTGAGCGAGGACTCGTTTTATGTATCGCCTCAGCAAATAATTCCTTTCCAACACCACTCTCTCCAGTAATTAGAACAGTAGCTTCGGTTTTCGATACTTTTGTTACGAGATGAAGAGCTTCTTGTAACACAGGACTTCTTCCTTTTATTTTACTAAAAGGAGTTTGTTCATTCCGGACATTTCTTTCTAGTTCATGGAGTGAAGCTGCTGTTGAAGAAAGTTCATCATTTAGTTTCACAATATCGGTTATGTTTCGTTCAACGGATATACCACCCACAACGTTATTCTCTATTAGAATAGGAGAAGTATTAATTAACACATGCACGTCAGGTTTTGGTTGATTGTACTTTTTTATAACACCTGTTCTCTCGTTAATAGTTGACATGAGGACGACCGATTCAGTCTCAAAGAAACTAGTTATTAATTTTCCCTTCACATCCTTAGAAGTTAAACCATACATTTCTTCAGCCTTATGGTTCCATGATTGAATAATGCCTTTAGTATCTACAACTGTAATCGCGTCATCCACCGATTGAAGTAAAGTATTGTAATGCGTTAATGTCAGCTTCCACTGTTTCCACAATTCGTTTACTAATTGTTTATACGGAACCCAACCAACAAGCAGACCATTTTCATCCTCTAAAACGATATCTTCTTTTGGTAAACTCGTAATCTCTGATAACAACATATGTTGAGAATACCGTTCCATATTCTCGGATCCCTTATTGTCTTCTAATGGCAAAGCAAATGAAGCTAATGGCATGTCTAAACTCATGATCAACACCTCCAACAATCATTGGTCTAACAGTGACGTAACCGCTTACAATAATTTAGACAGTTATGTAAATTGATTAGACACTTTTGACACAATTGTATAATTAAATCTGTAAAAGATCTATACAATTTTTTATAAAAGAGGAAGAATTAAAGGTTATTAGTATTTTAAAAATTGGCACGGTAATTGCATAAGAAATAGTGAAGTGAGCACGTGGAACTTTTCGCATAGAATGTATTTAACAAGTGGAATGTTCATACCCATATAAAAAATCTTTTAGGAGTGATTAGATTGTTACCAACATATAAACATGAGCCATTTACTGATTTTACTATTGAAGAAAACAGAAAATCATTTGAAGCTGCACTTGAGTATGTAGGAGGACAACTTGGCAAGTCATACGACCTAGTCGTTGGTGGAGAGCGTATTTCAACAGAAGCGAAAATTACGTCATACAATCCAGCAAATAAAGAAGAGATCATCGGAATTGTCTCTAAAGCGAATAAAGACATTGCTGAAAAAGCGATGAATGTTGCGCATGAAACATTTAAATCTTGGAGAAAAACGTCACCAGAAGAGCGTGCAAATATCTTAGTGCGTGCTGCTGCAATTGTTCGCCGTCGCAAGCATGAATTTTCTGCTTATCTCGTTAAAGAAGCAGGGAAGCCTTGGAAAGAAGCAGATGCGGATACAGCTGAAGCTATTGATTTTCTTGAGTACTATGCACGCCAAATGATCGCAATTAAAGACGGTAAGCCTGTAAATAGTCGTGAAGGTGAGCATAACCGTTATTTCTATACTCCAATGGGGGTAACTGTAGTTATTTCACCGTGGAACTTTGCGTTTGCAATTATGGCAGGTACTACAGTAGCACCAATTGTTACAGGAAACACTGTTTTATTAAAACCAGCAAGTACAACTCCAGTTGTTGCGGCAAAGTTTGTTGAAGTGTTAGAAGAAGCAGGCCTTCCTAAAGGGGTTGTAAACTTCATTCCAGGTAGTGGTGCAGAAGTTGGTGATTACTTAGTTGACCATCCGAAGACAGCGTTAATTACATTTACTGGTTCACGTGAAGTAGGAACAAGATTATACGAGCGGGCTGCAGTCGTACATCCGGGTCAAAACCATTTAAAACGAGTGATTGTAGAAATGGGCGGGAAAGACACAGTTGTTGTAGATAAAGAGGCAGATCTTGACTTAGCAGCAGAATCAATTGTCGTTTCAGCATTCGGTTTTTCAGGACAAAAGTGTTCAGCAGGATCTCGAGCAGTTATTCACCAAGACGTATATGATGAAGTATTAAATAAAGTCATTCAATTAACAAATGAATTAACAGTTGGAGATCCAACGAGTAATGATAATTATATGGGACCAGTTATCGATGATGCTTCGTTCAACAAAATTATGGGGTACATTGAAATTGGTAAAGAAGAAGGTCGTCTCGTAGCTGGGGGAACAGGTGATGCTTCAAAAGGTTACTTTATCCAACCTACAGTATTTGCAGACCTAGATCCTCAAGCACGTATTATGCAGGAAGAAATTTTTGGACCAGTCGTGGCCTTGGCGAAAGCGAAAGACTTTAACGATGCAATTGAAATTGCGAACAACACAGAGTATGGATTAACTGGTGCAGTTATTACGAAAAACCGAGAGCATATCGAAATTGCAAAACGAGACTTCCACGTAGGAAACTTATATTTCAATCGTAATTGTACGGGAGCGATCGTTGGTTACCATCCGTTTGGCGGCTTTAAAATGTCAGGTACGGACTCTAAAGCTGGCGGACCAGATTACTTAGCACTTCACATGCAAGCAAAAACAGTATCAGAGATGTATTAATTGAAATGAAATGCAGTGAAATGACTAGGATCATTTCACTGCATTCTCTCAAGTATTGGTTGGAAAAATATGTTATAAAAAATTCGGGTGTTTTTTTGAGACTAATTAGCTGAACTTTCAGATATAAAAAGTAAGTTCATTTACGGAGGGGTATATATGGTATTAGAGCAACCGATGAAGCTATTCTTCATGTATCTTTCAAAAAACAAAGCGATGAATAAAGCCGCAAAACAGTGGGGCCTAAAATTCGGTGCATCTCAAGTAGTTGCAGGTCAAAGTGTTGAAAGTGCTATTGAAAAAGTAAAAGAATTAAATGAAAAAGGACTTGTTTGTACTTTAGATCATTTAGGAGAGTTTGTAGATAGCAGGGAAGAAGCGTTGGAAGCGACCGAATATTGTATTAAAACATTAGAGGCTGTCGCTGCAAGTGGAGCGAATTGTAATCTTTCGCTGAAAATGACACAGCTCGGTTTGGACATTAGTGATGAGTTTTGTTTAGAAAATATGCGTCGTATTGTTCAAACTGCCAAGAATTATAACAATTTTGTTCGTATTGACATGGAAGATCATTCCCATTGTCAACAAACGTTAGATATTCTAGCTACATTAAGAAAAGAATTTGATAATGTCGGAACGGTTATACAAGCGTATTTGTTTAGAGCAGAGCAAGATATCGAGGATTTAAAAGGTGTTTCATTAAGACTTGTAAAAGGGGCTTATAAAGAGTCAGCCGAAGTAGCATACCAAGATAAGAAACAAGTAGACGCCAACTATTTAAACATTATAAAGAAACATCTTCAAAATGGAAGTTATACAGCGATTGCGACACATGATCATCAAATCATTGCTGAAGTTAAAAAGTTCACGAAAGAAAATAATATCCCGCAAAGTCAATTTGAATTTCAAATGTTGTATGGTTTTCGAACGAATTTACAGTTAGAACTCGTTAAAGAAGGATATACGACTCGTGTGTATGTACCATTTGGACAAGACTGGTTTGGGTATTTTATGAGAAGAATGGCAGAACGTCCTCAAAATGTAAGCTTTGCACTAAGAGGATTAATTTCAAAGTAAAAGCGACTTGTCATAAAAAAAATGAAGGTCAACCAGCACTGATGATCTGGCTGACCTTATTCGTATTGAAAAGTGAGTTTTAGATGGTATTGTTAATTTGAACTTATTATATAGAAGAAAGATAAAAAAAGTTAATGTCTTCTGATAACATATCCTTGATATATCTCTTCTATAGAATGTTCAAAGTCGTCATTAATCGTTTGTGTAATGACTTTAGAAAGAAGATTTTCTTCCATCATCGAGTGTATGTACAAGTATTCAATAGTGCCCTGTTCTGTTTTGTCAACTTCTTCGTGAGATTTCATTTCATAGTAAGTTATTGCTTCCCTGACGACTTTCTTTAAGTGGTCATTATTTTTAACATTAAACTCAGGCATTCGAGAAGTCGCTTCCCTAACAAATTGATCGATATGTTTCTTCATTCTTCATATCTTCCTTTCAATAATTGCATTCCAGTAGCTTCTAGCTTCAGCATACCTTATCAGATACACCAATTCAATTGATTGCCGTGAAAGAAAAGTAAAAACTGAAAAAATAGAGTAACTATTATTTAAAAGGATATAGTTTGAAATTCCATATTTTACATAGAAAAAACACTTGTTTTATATATTTGTTTTTGATATATTATTACATGTCGCTTCAAACGATAACTTTTATAGTGAATAACAAACAACTCTATAAAAAGTTATTGCAGTGATTATTGACTTAGGTATTTTCACTGCTTTTGGAAAAGCGGTAGATCCAAAAAAAGTTATTGATTAAATGTTGATAGCATGATAAGATATAATTCTTGTCGCTGGAAACGACAAAAAAAGTTCTTTGAAAACTGAACAAAAAGCCAAGCGAAATAAATGAGATACATGATATCTCGTCAATGTTTTAAAAACGTCACGTTTGTGACAA
>NZ_JBYCKM010000003.1:0-52215 GCF_057473385.1 Alkalihalobacterium sp. TH-98
TACTGGATAAAATGAGCTCTAAACTGCTACTTAGAACCTAAAATTTCCTGATACTGGATATATCGAGCTCTAAACCGCCACTTAGAGCCGAAAATTTCCTTTTACTGGATAAAATGAGCTCTAAACCGCCACTTAGAGCCGAAAATTTCCTGATACTGGATAAAATAAGCTCTAAACCGTTACTTAGAACCCAAAATTCCCTGATACTGGATAAGATACACTCTATTTATCTACTTACGAAACCAAATAACCTAATACTGGAAAAACAGACTCTAAACTGTCATTGCCACCTAAAATTAATTTAAAAAGGAGACAGTTTACTAGCCAAAGGATACCGAAACAACGGCTTTAAAGTGTAGTTATTATTTAAATATAGAAACTGATTAAATCACTAAGCCAGTACAACACAGCTTTTGCTCTTGAAACTAGTAGTATCTATACAGAAATTTGTACCATAGAGGTGGAAAAATCGCTATTTTTTAACTAAATCCGTCAGTTCACCATTATTCGACAAAGTTATTCATTGAATGGTTGTTCATTCATGTTATAATCAATATTATCTAAATATTTTAAATAATTTAAATTATGTACATAGACTTACAGACTAATAATATAATGGCTATTACTACATATTAAACGCATTAAAAAGATCGAGATAGTTGAGATTAATACGATGTTTACCTGAAAATAATGATCTATTGAGAGGTTTGATCGACTAATTTTTTTCTAGACTATGCTAGAATTTTGCCGGAGTCGATCCTACGAGCGAAAGATATAGTAGTAAGCTAACTGTAAGCGCATACATAATAAGGGAGGATCTATCAATGGCTTTACAAGCAAAACAAGAAACAGTTGTTGAAACACCCTTGCAGCAAGAGAGACCGGCACATAACGAGATGTTGTTTTACGGAATGGGCTTTTTTGGAATTATATTAATCTGGACGATGGTTGGAACATTTTTAACATTCTACTATACAGATGTGGCGGGGATCTCGGCGGGAGTCGTTGGTACACTCATGTTAGTTGCTCGTCTGTTAGATGGTTTCACTGACGTTGGTATGGGTGCACTAGTTGACAGAACAAAGTCGAAGTACGGTAAGGCACGACCTTGGATTTTATGGATGGCGGTTCCATTTGCAGTATCCGGTGTCCTGTTGTTTTCGGTACCAGATCTAAGTACGAATGGAAAAATTGTTTATGCGTATGTAACTTATTTTCTTCTTATTTTAATGTATACTGCTATTTCAATCCCTTATAAAACTCTCCTTGGTTTAATGACACAAGATCAAAAAGGGCGTACGTTAGTCAATGTCTATACCGGTGTATTCACGATGTTGGCAACCATTCTCGTCATGACATTAGCACAGCCGATCGCAAGCAGCATCGGTGGAAACTTAGGGTGGACGGTTGTTGCATTCGGTATCGGTGTCATCATCATCGTCAATTGTCTGCTCGCTTTCAGTAAAACGAAAGAACGAGTAGACGTTGAAACGGTCGCTCAGTCTAAAGAAAAAATTCCATTTAAAACAGAATTCAAAGCATTACTTAGTAATAAATATTGGGTCATCATTACTCTATACTGTGTAATCGCATACACTTTAAATGCTCTTTTATCTGGAGCAGGTATCTATTATGCTCAATATATTCTAGGCAGCGCCGGCTACTTTTCACTTATTGCTCTTACTTTATTTTTACCGACGATCATTGGTTTCTTCTTTGTCGGGCGTTTGATTGCCCGTTTTGGGAAACGAAATATCGCTATCTTTGTGACATGTGTCGCAGCTTTTGGATCTGTCATCAAGTTAATTGACCCTTACAACCTCTCTATTTTTTTAATTGGGAATGCCGTTCAAGGTTTTGCGCTGTTACCTATAATCACATTCCTATACGCAATGATTAATGACACGACAGAGTACGGTGAGTGGAAGTCTGGCTTTAGAACGGCTGGATTAGTAAACAGTGCGGCAAGTTTTGGAATGAAAGTCGGAGCGGGTATTGGTGGAGCGCTCATTGGTTGGTTATTAGCATTCGGTGGTTATGTCGGAACCCTTGCAGAACAAACGGCATCCGCAGAGATGATGATTATGGCCTTGAATATTTATCTGCCACTAGTATTAACGATCTTACAACTACTCTTCTTATGGATGTATAAGCTAGATAAATTGTACCCATCCATTGTGGCAGAGATTAGCGAGAGAAAAGCGTTAAAGTAAAAATAATCGAACCACTAGATATGTATATGTACAAACATTAAAAGTGAATTGAAACGACTATCTAATGACCTATCATTGGATAGTCGTTTTTTCTACCACTTTCTCCCTTAACATATCCCACGGTTTATGTTATCGTAGAAAACTATAAAAATTAACTATTGGATTGAACACTTTTATATCTTTATTGAAAAATTAAAGTGGAAGAAGAGGCGGTAATCCATTAGAATAGTGAATAGTTTGTTTTCATAAAGAGGTGTCTAGTGATGAGTGTTATTTTATATGATTTATTCCTAGTAATGTTCGGTCTCATACTTGGGATTATCGTGAAAGATCCGTTATTTAAAATATTTACAGGTAAATATAAAGAAGAAGCACGCCAAAAAGAGCGTGTGAAACTGTTAGTGTATATCCGCAAAAACAGTGCGAAGGTGGGGCCGACTACGGAGGAACTCGCACAAAATGTATTCTCCAACAAAGTCGATATTGAAACCGTGAAGCAGCTATTAAAAGATATTGAAGACACTGGTTTAATTAAGAGGGTAGCAGCTCATAAAGGCCAAGATGAGTTAAAAACAAGATGGGTGTTTACGGATAAAAAGTATTGAGAGGCAAAGGGACGACATGTATTGATTGCTGAACAGACTAGTGATTTTTAACCCTTTAGAATACAGGATTCTAAGGGTTTTTTATTAATCTTGAGATTAAACTAACACAAGAAGTTAAACCGAACTGGAACAATGTATGACGGGGGCGGAAAAGTCACACAATATAAGTGAGTAGGTAAAGGTATTTATCAGAATTATCATGTTCAATTGTTAAATATTTTATACCGTTAAAATGAGCAGTGCGGGGATACCAAATTCAAGTTAAAATTATCCAAAGTTTTTTTCAAAATGTGATAAAAAACACAACCTTTTTTTCTAATATATGCTATCCTCTTTATGTAAGAATTATTCAAAAGATCTAATGATCAACAAATCACACATAATCCGTATGTATCATTTAATAATAGTGATACCCTTTTCATAAAGAAAAATCTCAAATTTAACCGCATTAGGTATAATAATGGTAGAATTAAATGGAAGTAGTAATTTAAATACTATAGATAAAAATGCAGCCGTTTTATTAACAATGAGAGGTGAGTATTATGCAACATACAAAAGAAAAAATCTCTGAACTAAAGAATGAAAACAATGAGGTGGTAAAAGTTTATTCTCGAACGAATCCATTTCAAGCCAAAGTTCTAGAAAACAAAAATTTAAACGGACCTGGCTCAAGTAAGGAAACCCGTCATATCGAATTATCTTTAGAAGGATCGGGCCTTTCTTATGTACCTGGTGATTGCTTAGGGATTCTCCCGGAAAATGATCCAGAACTAGTTGCAGAACTTCTTCAAGAATTAAAAGCAGATGGAACCCAATCTGTAACAGTAAATAAACAAGGTGATCAACTATCTTTGAAAGAAGCGTTAACGACTTATTTCGAAATTACTTTATTAACGAAAAAAGTATTGCAACAAGCAGCAGAGTTAACGGAAAACGAAGAATTAAAGAACCTCGTGTTACCTGAAAATGTAAATCAACTAAAAGAATATATGGATGGTCGCGATTTACTGGATCTTTTACGTGATTTCGGCCCGTGGAAGGCTTCTCCACAAGACATCGTATCACTTCTAAGAAAAATGCCACCACGCCTGTACTCGATTGCAAGCAGCTTTGCTAAGCATCCAGGTCAAGTACACCTTACAATCGGTGCAGTTCGTTATACAGCTCACGGACGTGACCGTAAAGGCGTTTGCTCAGTACAATGTTCGGAACGTCTCCATGAAGGAGATACACTCCCAGTCTTCGTACAGCAAAATAAACACTTTAACCTTCCAGCTTCGGAAGATACAGATATTATTATGGTAGGTCCAGGTACAGGTATTGCACCTTTCCGTTCGTTTATTGAAGAGCGAGCAGTAAACAGAGGAACAGGACGATCTTGGTTATTCTTTGGAGATCAGCATTCTTCGACAGATTTCCTTTACCAAGATGAATTAGAACAATATCAAAAAGATGGGGTACTGACAAAGTTAGACGCTGCATTTTCTCGTGATTCGGACCAAAAAGTGTATGTCCAGCACAAGATGATGGAACACAGTAAAGAAGTATTTGAATGGCTAGAAAACGGTGCCTATTTCTACGTTTGTGGAGATAAGCAATACATGGCCAAAGATGTTCACAACACACTGATTGATATCATTGAAAAAGAAGGAAAAATGAACCGTGACTCAGCTGAAGAATATTTAAGCGATATGCAAAAGCTAAAACGTTACCAACGAGATGTTTATTAAGCATAGTCCGTGGTGATTTTCACCTTTTGTATTAAGACAATTAATCATTTAAGGTACGCTGTTACTAGTCGGAATTTACGAGGTGGCATCGTACCTTTTCAACTTTTATCACGTTTATATCGATTAGTTTAAAATCTCATGTCGATCTGTTTTAAAATTTGCCTAGGCGTTCCATAATACACCTCCTGCCTAAATGGAGGATACACTGAATCATAGTATATATAAATAGGAGCATCTAATAAGCTTGGATGGTTAGCAAAGAATGCTCGATCTCCGTATACCATACCTTTTAGTGCCGTCATCATCTCTTTTTGGAAAATCGTAAATCGAACTCTAGAAACCTCCTCACTAAATTCTCCGCTGTCTACATATGCTCTCCCCACTAAACGGAATTGTCCAAGGTTGTTTCGTTGCCATTCCGCCAGAACTTCATCGCGCATTTCTTTGTCAATTGCCCCGTAATTATAAACATAGCCAACATCTAAAAATAATTCTCCGGTGATATCAGAATGGGTAAGCGTATATTTTCGTCCTTCAATTGGCTCAGTCGAGTTGGCGGGCGGGATCATTTTAACCTGTAACTTTTCTGGATGAAAAGAAGACATAATTTCTCCTCCTTACGTTGTCATTCCTACATTCTATTATTTATATAATGAATTGGAGCTTTTCCTATTTTAATGATTACCTTTGTTTAAGTAGATGGCATCCTGCAAATATAAAAAACACAATGAAGACTAAGGTAAAGGGAGAGAAGACAGAGCTCTAAAGTGGGTTGAAACCTGAAGTTTGATAAAATGAAATATGTAGAAGTTAAACCGTCACTTTAAGCTTCAAACGGGATGTTACGAGATAAAACGTTCACCAAATATTTAAAGAACTGAATTTTAGTAATAAATATAAATACTTTTTATTTTAAACCTATACCCAGTCCAAAAACCTAACCATACACATCCAAATCAAATAATGAGGAGCTTAATAGATGAAAGCAGAAAAAGAAAAAATGATAAATCGCGAACGATATAATGCAGCGGGCCCAGAGTTAGTTAAAGAACGAACAAATGCGAGACGATTAACGAGATTATTCAATCAATCTCTTGAAACAGACGACACCGAACGTTTGGCATTATTAAAAGAATTGTTTGGATCTACCGGTGAAAACGTCTATATTGAACCGTCCTTTCGATGTGATTACGGTTATAACATCCATGTCGGTGAGAATTTCTTTGCTAATTTTGATTGTGTTTTTTTAGATGTTTGTGAAATTCGCATCGGGTACAACTGCATGATTGCACCTGGGGTTCACATATACACAGCAACCCATCCATTAAATGCAACTGAAAGAATATCAGGTGCGGAGTACGGACGGCCTGTAACAATCGGAGACAATGTTTGGATTGGCGGTGGAGCGATAATTAACCCAGGGGTAACGATCGGAAATAATGCAGTCATTGCATCTGGAGCCGTTGTCACCAAAGATGTACCAGAGCAAGTGGTGGTTGGTGGTAATCCAGCAAAGATTGTCCGGCTAATTAAAGGGTAAAACCTCTATCATATGTTACAAGTATGAATATCTTCCATACAGGTGAGAAGAGGTAGAAGAGGAGACCTTCTACCTAATTCCTTGCAAGACCTCTTTCAAAAGCTTCAAGATGATTTAACGAAGCATTACGTAACTGTGTAAAAACGGTTCTTACATCATTTGGGATATCATAAGACAGAAATCTTTCATACATAGATATATTTTCAATTTCTCCTTGAACGCCAGCTGCATACGCCGCCTTGATATTTTCTGGTGTTGTAACAAATGCTTGTGACTGATCCTCAGGAACCGGTACCTGGTACCGTTCAAACAGCGGCAATAAGGCACTAATATGTCTTAGCTCAGCCTCTTTTATTTGTGCAAATGTACGAATATTTCCAAAGGTTGTTAAAATATTATCATATCTTGCTTGTGCTAGGTATTCGTCTTGGAGGGCATACGTGAGCATTTGCGGTAAAGACAATGTTGAGGCGTTTAATGCCCCCAAAGCTCCATAATTTTCAATTTGCCGATGGGAGTGTTCTA
The DNA here is from genome assembly GCF_057473385.1 of Alkalihalobacterium sp. TH-98. Taxonomy (NCBI): domain Bacteria; kingdom Bacillati; phylum Bacillota; class Bacilli; order Caryophanales; family Bacillaceae; genus Alkalihalobacterium; species Alkalihalobacterium sp. TH-98. The sequence goes on from NZ_JBYCKM010000003.1 coordinate 6,614, forward strand.
CCTTTCGAACATTTTGAAAAAAATACAAAAACCATACCGCATGATTTTGTTCATCTGAAGCTGCCCGTCGAAACCTATTTTTGATAGTATCATCTTGTGCGGTATCTGCGATGTCTAAATAGAAATCAACCGCCTCTTGTTCATCTTTAAAGGCAAATTCAACACCTGCGCGATACTTGTCTGGACATTCTTCAGTGATTTGGTAAGATGGTTGACGACCTGTTAGATTTGTATATATCCGGCTAAACTCTTCTAAATGCCGCTTTTCGTCCTGCTGTATCTCAAGAATTATATTTCTTTCCTCTGTTGTAGGTGCCATTTTTGCTAATTTCTCATAACAATCAACAGCGCTATACTCGGCATTAATTGCTTTTTGGATATCCATTACAAGTTGAGTGTCACGAAAATATCCATTACTATGAGGGCTATAGTTATAAAAATACGGATTAGAATACATTTTGATCCTCCTTTCTATTAACTTTCAACTTATCTTATGTGTTTAAGTATGGGTGGGTGCACAGGTGATATATTACATAGTAAACGAATGCCTATTTATACGGGGACAAGATGTTTTGTGCATGAGCCTGCATAGGATGATATTGACCTAGAAGATAAACACCTATGGAGAGGGAGGCTATCATTTGAACCCGTATGATTATTACCAACAACCATCGTATGGTGTAAGTGACTATGGATATGCAATGGAACCTACTTATTCAGGACATATGCAGGCACATAATTTGCCTGGAGATATGGATATGCAAAGACAATTTCAATTTTTAGGACCGTATATTGGTGGATTTACAGGTTTCTTTGGACCACCAGGAAGACCACCGGGACAACCGCCATTTGGTCCACCGCCAGGACAGCCAGGATTTCCAGGACAACCGCCATTCGGTCCACCACCAGGGCCGCCGGGGCATGCAGGCCCTCCAGCGGGACCACCACCGGCATTTACTCCACAAGCACAGGAAGTTGGTTTATTTGCGGTTGACCCAGGGGCTATTCGTGGATGTCTATTCCGCTATACGTATGTTTGGTTAACGAATAGACAACAGTTCTGGTTCTATCCAACGTTTGTCGGAAGAACATCAGTTGCAGGTTGGAGATGGACTGGATTTAACTGGGTATACTTCGGGATTGATCTCAGACGAATTTCATCGTTCCAGTGTGTTTAATCATTAATTCCCTTTTATAATCACTCAATTGAAGAGAACATTAAGCCACCGACACATCTACCCGTAATGCGTTAAACAACAGTATTTTTTGAGGGGGGCCTGAAATACTTCAGGTCTCCTTTTATATTTTATAGTATGAAGATACAGTATCTCTCCTGATTTCGCGCCAAAGTGTGATCAATAGTCATTGAACGAAACGTTTAAATCATCCCATTTTTTTATTCAATGGACGGGTATATTATGGTACGCTGAATGAAGGCTTTTATTGTTTGAAAAGGGGGACATTTTCTTCATGAAAAAATGGATTATTATTTCTGTACTGCTATTAATTATCATTTGGGCTGCCGTTATAATGAATCAAATGAAATACACTTCATTTAAGGAAGTGGTTCTCCAAAATCTAAACATTAACGAGTTGGACAGTGTGAACATTACTCGATTTCCAGATCTAGCAACTGTGACCTTAAAAGATAAAAACGAGATCGAAAAATTGCTCAACCAATTTTCAGATGTAAAGTTAAAAGAACAGAAATATCAAGGTGAATATACGTACTGGATTTTAATTAACGGTGCAGCTGAATTTGCTGACCCTAATATACGAAGAATTTGGATCTATCTTAATGAAGACCGCATGCGGATCACTGATAGTGAACATCGAACGAGGAGACAGGATACGTTTGTTGTTACGAATGAAGTGAACTATTGGCAAGCACTAGAGAGTGAAGACTTCATTTGGGAAGAGCGTTAAGGAATTGCAATTAAACTTTATTCTTTCATGAAAAAAAGTAGGATCCAAATATAAGCATCCTACTTATGTTAAAAGTTTGCAATGTACTCGATTCTTATTTTTCTAAATCTGTATATAATCGTTTTAAGGTTTCTTTTAATTCGGGTTTGATACTCACGACCGGACGTACCATCTTTACTTTTTCTTCAGCTTCTTCAATGGATGATGCTTTACCTAGTGCTAGCAATGTTCCGGCCGCAACAGTTCCTGTTCTGTTACTACCGCCAGCACAATGCAAAAATACTTTGTTACCCTCTTTATTTGATTGAACGACTTGATCAATTGCTTTCTTCACAAATTCATCTTGTTCTTCTGCATTATCCTCAATGGGTATATGAATTCGATAGTATTGTTGGTCTTTTTCTAAAGCTTCAGACCGTAAATCAACCACAACATCAGGATTTTCCTTTTCAATCACTTCAGGTACATCCCCAGCACAACCAATATAAATTCCATCCTCTATTAATTCGTGATAGGTTTTCTTCTTATCCATTAAATTAACCTCCATATCAAGTCTAATCTTGTTTTTAATTCACTAATTTTACACTGTTGTAGTTTAACATGACCTGTTCATTTTCTCATTCATTTGACCTTCCCATATATTACATCGTAGAAAAAATGAAAACATTACATATAAAACTTAATTTAAGAAAAATTATAAAATAGAGGAAGGTTACTCCAGTTACAAAGGAGGGGACATAATGAGTGAAATGAGTTATCAAGACTCGTGGTTGGGAAATATAAAAGCAGATATTTTAGCTGGGATCGTAGTTGCTCTTGCTTTAATCCCTGAAGCCATTGCCTTTTCCATCATTGCTGGGGTAGATCCAATGGTAGGGTTGTATGCCTCATTTGTGATGGCTGTCGTTATCGCGTTTGTTGGTGGAAGACCCGGGATGATTTCAGCTGCAACAGGTGCGATGGCTCTAGTTATTGTCACGCTAGTAGCCGATCATGGGTTGCAGTACCTTCTAGCCGCAACAATTTTAACTGGAATTTTACAAATTTTATTCGGTGTATTTAAATTAGCGAGATATATGAAATTTATACCGCGTTCCGTCATGGTTGGGTTTGTTAATGCCTTGGCCATTCTTATTTTTATGGCTCAAATTGAACACTTTGTCGGACATCGACCGATGATATTTGCATTAGTTGCTTTGACGTTACTTATTATTTATCTATTTCCATACATAACTAAGGCAGTGCCATCTACTCTTGTCGCTATCATTCTCGTGACGGGAATGGTCGTACTCATGAATATTCAAGCGTGGACGGTTGGTGATATGGGAACAATTCCAAGAACTTTACCCGAATTTTTATTCCCAAATGTACCGTTCAACTTAGAAACCCTCATGATTATTTTCCCTTATTCAATTGCTTTAGCTGTGGTTGGACTTATTGAATCGTTATTAACAGCTTCGATCGTAGATGATATGACAGATACCGAAAGTGAAAAAAATGTGGAAAGTCGCGGGCAAGGAATCGCCAACATTGCAGTTGGTTTATTTGGAGGAATGGCCGGTTGTGCGATGATCGGTCAATCCGTTATTAACGTAAAGTCTGGGGGAAGAGGCAGGTTGTCGGCTTTCGTTGCGGGTGCTTTCTTAATGTTTTTAATTGCTGTGCTAGGCGATATCGTCGTGCTCATTCCAATGGCGGTGTTAGCTGGGGTGATGATTATGGTCTCCATCAGTACATTTGATTGGAATTCATTACGGACGATCCATTTAGTTCCTAAAACCGATGCGACGGTAATGATTGTGACGGTTGTAACCGTTGTTGTCACCCATAATCTTGCTATTGGTGTGTTTGCAGGAATTTTATTAAGTGCGATTTTCTTTGCTTCGAAAATATCAAAAGTAACGGTTGAAAGACAGGTAGAAGGGGAGAAAAAGATATATAAAATAAAAGGTCAATTGTTTTTCGCTTCTGTAACCGATTTATTAAACGAGTTTGAGTACAAAGATAATGTGAAGGAAGTGGAACTTAATTTATCGAGAGCACATATTTGGGATGATTCCGCTGTCGTTGCCATCGATAAAATTGTGAATAAATTCCAAGAAAATGAAATTCATGTAAGGGTAACAGGACTAAATGAAGAAAGTTCAGAGTTAGTGGAGAAACTAGCGAATAAGTTAGGTGGCCATTAAATGGAGGTGAACTCGATGTACAAGAAGATCCTATTAGCCTACGATGGATCCGAACATTCCAAACGAGCGGGTGAAAATGCGATACATATTGCAAAGTGCGGTGGCTCGGATTCTAAGCTGGAAATCGTTTATGTCGTGGATGCCAATAAAGCAAAACATGATGTGTTAAGTAATTGGAACTCGCTATCGATTGAAGAAAAGCGAAAAGAATTATTAACCGGAGTAACCAAGAAAGCGACAGATGAAGGAGTAGATTACACGATCCAAATTTTACAAGGAGAAGCAGGTCCATCGATTATTAAATATGCCAATGAAAATGATTTTGATCTCGTTATTATCGGAAGCAGGGGATTAGATGGAATTCAAGAATTTGTCCTAGGAAGTGTCAGTCATAAAGTGGCTAAACGAGCGAATTGTCCAGTGTTAATTGTGAAATAAGTACAAGTTGTAATAAAGAGTTGAAGTTCATTCACTAGTTTTTTAATCAGAATATGTTTTCGCAAACTGGAAAAAGGACTACTTTGTGGGTAGTTCTTCTTTTGCGTTTAAATCGATGGAAAAAGAAGGATTTTGTAAATTACTAGAGAATTAATGGAGTTGCCAACAATTTAAGGAGTGAATAAAAATGAACATCTACCAAGCAACGATAAAAGATTTAGAAGGTGCAGCCCTTTTATTCGATCAATATCGTATGTTCTATAAGCACCCCTCCAATATAGAAGGGGCCAGAAGTTTTATAAAAGAACGATTAGAACAGAATGAGTCTATTATTTATGTTGTAAAGGATCAAGAGAACTATTTAGGCTTTACTCAACTGTATCCGACGTTTTCTTCTATATCAATGAAGCGGGCATGGATACTGAACGATTTGTATGTTGACGAAGGTGCGCGAAAACAAGGAGTAGGCGAATTGCTTCTCCAAAAAGCGAAAGAACTGGCGCTAGAAACCGGGGCAAAAAGTATCAGTTTAAGCACAGCACCTGACAACTATTCGGCTCAAAAATTATATGAAAAACATGGCTACCAACAAGATAAACAGTTTTATCACTATGAATTAAATTTGATGTAAGGTTTTGTCTATCAGGTTGGATTTAATGTGTCGGCATCACTAGCATAATATTTTTAAAAAATAAAGAGGGTGCGCTTCATGAAAAACGTTTTTACGCGTGTTCTGATCAAGGATACTGACAATCAGATATTAGTAATAAAAGATCGAGCAGGTGTTTGGAACTTCCCAGGCGGTAAACTAGAGATAGGAGAAAGCCCAATCGAATGTGCCATGCGAGAAGTTCGTGAAGAGATAGGTGTAAATGTCGATGCTCTAACAGAGATAGCGCAAGGGGAATTTTATTTTGGAAACATTCAGTGGCATGGTCATTTTTTTCTAGCAGACTCCATTAGTGGTATCCCTTACATAAAAGAGGTCGATAAGATAACAGACCTCCAGTATATCGATCGTTTTGAGTCCGTGAACTTCCCCTTGGAATTAGTTGAGGTTATTGAGGATTTGTTCGCAAAACTCGAGGCTGAAACGATCTAATGAGAATTTACTTTTATTTAATGAGTGATAGTATTTTTTATTTCATAATATAGTGTCCATAAAGCATACAATGAGCACAAAGAAGGAGGGAGAACAACATCCATTCATTTCTTGTTCAATTAGCGGTTGTGGCCATTACTATTTTTGGCGGACTGTTTGTAACTCAATTGCTGGTGGCCGATCAACTACTAATAAGCCACCTTATTATAACTATAATAGGTGTTGTACTTCTTGCGGCTGCTTTAATTTGGAAAAAGAAGTGAAAAAATTCAAGCTAGCCTTGATAGAGTTGGGTTGGAAAAAGCAGAAGCGGACTCACAGGCCCTTATTTGTGACCAAATCAGTGGTTTCAGAGGTTTAGCGGACTCAGAGGCTCTTATTGTCTGGAAAAACAGTTGTTTGCTCATCAAATCCTTTAAATAGCGGCTTCTCAGTCCGCGAAATCAAAAATCTGATAGATTTTAACAAAATAAGGGCCTCTCAGTCCGTAAAAAATCATCAGCTATCCAAACACCCAATCTATCGGACTCTTTTATTCAAAATTATTAAACATGCGTACCCCATCGTTTCATGTGCTCCTCCTTATGTTACTTAAAATCTCGAAAAATCAAATCAGTAGAAATGGGTTTCATACCTAGTTCTCTTGACCAGATCGAGAGTTGTCCGATATGATGAACTTCATGTGTGATGATGTGCAGAAGCACTTTTTTGTATGTAAACGAATAGGAGACGCCTTTTTTATTTGTCAATTCTAACAGCTTTTCCTCATCTTCACTTGTCCAGTGCTTTAGAAACTCTTCAGTATTCGCCCTTGTTTCCTTCGCATAGGCAATCACCTCACTGAGACTAGAGATAGAACTCAGATCAGTTGAGATAACAGGTTTATTTTGCATGTGATGGATCCATAACTGTTCACAATCAATGACATGATATAAGTTCTTTAAGATACTTCCCATCCCACCAATTCGCTCTTTTCGTAACTCTTCTTCTGTAAGAGCTTCACACCATTTAAACCAATCATCTCTCACTTGCCAATTATACAAAAATAAATCTAACATCAGACCCACTCCTTAAGCGTATGTTCTCAATATTATAGTAACCTATTAAACCATTTTTTTGATATAATTTGACTTATTAGCTTTGAAAAAAATAAGTCTGTTTTTTAAAACTCCTATGACTTTAATAGACATTCATGGATACAATAAAATTTCTGAAGTAAAAAGGACAGCTTCACCAAAAAGTAAATTAGGCTTGCAACGAGAGTAAAGAATATGTCTACACCTTGAAAAGCTCTAGCAGGAGAGGATGAGACACAAATCAGGAGGAACCATTCAAATGCCTGTTGGCTTACTATTAACTATTTCTATTATCGCCGTATCTTTTGCAGCTATATTCGTCAAGTGGTCCGACGCACCTGCGACGATCTTAAGCATGTATCGGATGTATTTAGCTTGTCTACTCTTATTCCCAATCGTATGGGTTAAGAGAGAACAATTTTTTAAACTTTCTGCTAAAGATTGGTTGTTTTTAACGGTTGCAGGAGTCTTTTTAGGATTACACTTTGCTTTATGGTTCGGTTCGTTGAAGCTGACAACAGTAGCTAGTTCGACGATTATCTTATCTTTACAACCGATCGTTGCATTGATAGGAGGTTTTTTATTTTTTAAAGAAAAAGCAAGTAAAGCTATTTTATGGCCTATAGGGATATCGGTTGTTGGTGTCGTTATGGTCGGCTGGGGCGACTTTGGATATGGAAATTCAGCTGCTATGATCGGAAATTTACTCTCATTCCTTAGTGTGATCGCAGTTGTCGCTTATTTGCTAGTCGGTCAAAGTAAGGTAAAGGATATCTCTCATTGGATATACAGCTTTTGTGTATTTTTATTTGCGGGTGTTGCCTTAACGATATTTAACCTTGTATTCGGTATACCGATGGTTGGATACGACGTACGAGAATGGGGGATTTTTGTTTTATTAGCCATCGTCCCAACAATTGCTCATGTCATATTTAACTACCTATTAAAATATGTAAACACAACCACGATTTCCATGAGTATCTTAGGTGAACCAGTAGGGGCCACTCTTTTAGCTGTTATCCTTTTAGGGGAACAGGTTTTACTGTTTCAGATTGTAGGTGGGGTTATTGTATTACTCGGTGTCTTTTTATTTTTACAGCAGCAAAAAAAGGTGGATCGCGTTAAGAGAATTGTAGAGGCGGACAAAAATATAACTGCTTAGACCAATGGATTTGGATTGAAAATAGGACATGTTTCAGGACGTTAAGGAAAAAAATGTAACGTCCTGTCTAATTTTAATTGAATACTCTAAGATTTTCTACTATAATACCAATATACCAACCGGTTAGTATGCTTCTTGTTAACCGACTTTGTAAGCGCTTTATATGTAGGAAGGATTTATAACCAGCAAGCACCATTACTGTGATTAATGAAACTATCTAATTCGTAATCTAGTATTAAAAAATTCCAAGCTATACAACAAACAAGGAGATGAAATGATGAAGGCGATTCAATTTCATGAGTACGGGAAACCCGATGTGTTAAAAGTAGTCGAAGTTCCAACTCCACAAGTAGACAAAGGCCATGTTCTAGTCCAAGTGAAGGCAGCAGGGGTCAATTTTGCCGATACAGCTAGACGCTACGGACAATACTTAGAAAAAACGCCACTTCCATACATACCAGGAGGCGAAGTTTCCGGTGTGATTACCGAGGTGGCTCCTGATGTCACTGACTTTAAGGTAGGGGATCGTGTCGTTGCATTAACTGCCAATGGTGGTTATGCAGAATACATTTCCCTTCACGTATCTCAACTCGTTCAAATACCAGATCAAGTAGATTTCAACCAAGCGGCTGCCATCTTAGGGCAAGGACTTTCCGCGTACCATATTTTAAAAACATCCGGGCAAATGAAAAAAAACGAAACCGTTCTCGTTCATGCTGCCGCTGGTGGAGTAGGTACATTAGCTGTACAGCTGGCGAAAATCATGGGGGCAAGCCACGTTATCGCTACAGCAAGCAGCACGGAAAAACTAGAACTCGCTGCTTCATTAGGTGCTGACACTGTCATCAATTACACAGAAGAAGGCTGGCATAAGCAAGTACGTTCTGTAACAGACGGGAAGGGTGTCGATGTGGTCCTCGAAATGGTAGGAGGAGAGATTTTCACGAACAGCCTGAAGTGCCTGGCGATCAATGGTCGTCTCGTTATCTATGGACGCGCGGGAGGACAGGTGACACAATTTGATCCAGCGATTCTTATGCAACGAAATGTGAGTGTCGTCGGATTTTGGTTAGTTCATATTCTAAATGATACCAAACTGTATAAAGATAGTTTAAAAGAATTACTAACGTATATCAGCGAAGGACAATTGAAATTAATTGTCGGTGAAGCACTGCCATTAGAGCAAGCGGATAAGGCTCATGAATTAATTGAAGGACGTAAAACAGTTGGAAAACTTGTATTAAATCCGTAACCTTAAACCAATGAGGGGATGTGATCGTTCTGAAGAGTGAAACGAGTAAGGTGGATCAGTCTGTTACTGTTAACTATCGGACGTGTCCTTTATGTGAAGCGACATGCGGCTTGGAAATTCATACAAAAGGTCAGGAAGTCATCCATATTAAAGGAGATAAATTAGACCCTTTAAGCCGTGGTTATTTATGCCCTAAAGGTTATAGCTTAAAAGAATTACACTCTGATCCGGATCGACTAACAAAACCGATGATTCGTAGAGGAGAGCATTGGCAGGAGGCCTCTTGGGAAGAGGCTTTCACAGAAATCAGGATGAAACTGCGTCCGATTATCGAGAATGATGGAAAACATGCCGTCGGAGTTTACTTAGGAAACCCGATTGTTCATAATTTAGGATTGATGTTATATATGCCGATGTTCCTGCGCTCTCTAGGAAGCAGAAACATCTTTTCCGCTAGTACATTAGATCAGATTCCTAAACAGCTTTCATCCGAATTTATGTTTGGAAGTGACAGCAATCTTTCAATTCCTGATATTGACCGTACCGATTATTTAGTCATGATTGGCGCGAATCCGTTAGCTTCTAATGGCAGTTTAATGACAGCACCGAATATGAGAGGGCGTCTAAAGTCACTTCAAGAACGCGGTGGTAAATTCATAGTTATCGACCCTGTTCGTACGGTAACAGCGAAACAAGCCGATGAACATCATTTTATTCGTCCAGGGACCGATGCATTATTTTTATTCGGAATGATCCATACACTTTTTGCTGAGAATTTGGTGAACTTGGGTCATCTTACGGATTTTGTTCATGGGGTGGAGGACATTGAGAATTTGTCGAGAGATTTCGCTCCAGAGCTCGTAGGTCCCAAATGCGGTATCCCAGCGGAAACAATTCGCTGTATCGCACGTGAATTAGCAACAACTCCTAAGGCTGTTGTTTATGGAAGAATGGGAACCTGTACCCAGCTGTTTGGTACGATGAATAGCTGGCTGATTGATGTCATCAATGTGCTCACTGGGCATCTGGACAGTGAAGGTGGCGTGATGTTTACGAATCCGGCAACGAGGCGAACACAAACGAAAAAAGCCCGTAAGCCGCGCTATAATCGCTTTCAATCCGCTGTTAGAAATTTACCCGAGGTACTAGGAGAACTTCCAACGTCAAGTCTGGCAGAAGAGGTCGAAAATCCGGGTCCTGGTCAGATCAAAGCCTTTATATCGGTGGCTGGCAATCCCGCTCTTTCAGCGCCTAATAGCGAACGGTTAAACAAAGCCTTGGAAAAAGTGGAGTTTATGGTTAGTTTGGACTGTTATTTAAATGAAACGACGCGGCATGCCGATGTGATTTTACCAGCACCTTCACCGCTTGAGCGCTCACACTATGATATTACTTTTTATAGTCTAGCGATTCGAAATATTGCTCATTATTCTCCTGCCGTTTTTGACCTACCAAAAGAGCACAAAGACGAGTGGGAAACGCTCCTACATTTAACTGCCGCTATCAGCGATCAGGAAATCAAAGGAGATATAACCAAAACAGTAGATGACCTTATGATAAAGGAAATCATCAAACATGAGGTAAAGAACGAAAATTCTCCTATTTATGAAAAGAATGTAGTAGAAGTAATGGGCTTGTTGAACGAAAAAAGAGGACCTGAGCGGTTACTAGACTTTTATTTAAGGGTTGGTCCATATGGAGACCACTTTGGTAAGAACCCTGATGGATTAACTCTATCTGTACTAGAGGATCACCCTCATGGCATGGATTTAGGAGCGCTTCAACCTAGAATAAAAGATAGTCTACAAACGCTTTCAGGCAAAATTGAGTTAGCTCCATCTGTATTGATTGATGATGTCGACCGTCTGAAAGAAACAATGAACAGACATTCTGACCAACTTCTTCTTGTAGGACGAAGGGATCTGCGCAGCAATAATTCCTGGATGCACAATCTCCCCGTACTAGTAAAAGGAGAAGATCGTTGTAAACTTTGGCTTCATCCAGATGATGCGAAACGGATCAATCTCCAAGCTGGAGATCAGGCGCTAGTACATTCCCGGACTGGCCAAATTATAGTGCCTGTGCAAATTACAGACGATGTGATGCCAGGAATAGTTAGCCTGCCACACGGATGGGGCCATAATCTACCGGGGATTCGTCTTCACGTCGCAGAGCAGAATGCCGGACGCAACGTAAACATTTTAACAGATGAACAAGTCATCGATACCGTTTCAGGAAACGCCGTGCTTAACGGAGTTCCTGTTCGGGTTGAGAAGGCAGAGGATACTTCAATAGATCCAAAAGCTACTGATGCTATGCAAGAAAAGTAAATGATTAAGCTTTTTTTAGACATACATGGAAGTAGTAAGATAGGTGAATTATACAGCGATGCTTCTTTCAGAGGAGCATCGTTTTTTATTACTAACAAAAGATATTTTTATCAAAATAAATTATATTTTTAACGTAACAAAAATTAAGAAATATAGGTTATTTGGGTAGATGAAATTTATAGCTAGATTAAGTTCCATTATTATTAGGGGGGCACTATGTACCATAAACAGATCATCCCATACTTATTATTTTTATTACCATTAACGCTATTACTAACAGCCTGTTCCACTTCTCCGCAATATCACACACCAACAAATGAGCAGGTTCAAGAATTTTTGCAAACCCATAAAATAGACCCATTAGCCATCAGAGACGTAGGTGAATATTCAACCGTCGTTTTAATTCAAACGGATTTGAGTAACGCTTATTATACGTTGCATTCGACCGAATCAGGAGAAGTGGAACATAGCTATTTAGGAAGTAACAATAATGATGCTAAAACGATGCCCGTTTCGATTCTTAACGGTGTAATTGATTTGACCTTTGTTAGTCTCATTATAAATGATGACGAACTGTTTGAAGCTGCCGACCGAGTAGACGTTTTATTTCAATCGGGCAAAAAAGTAACCGAGGAAGTAAAAGGCAGAGGCGTTATTGTTTCAAGTAAGTTAAAAGGAATCGACGGGGAGTATATCGAAATTGAAATCTACGATAAAAATAATCAGTTATTAAAGCGGCTCGAACGGTAAAATCATATTGTTTTTTTGATTTTTGCTTGATCCTTATAAAATATAAGGTAAAACTGAAAATTTGAAGCTCATTGTCCGTATTACATATAGTGAAAGTATTATTTTCTGCCTTTAGATGGTAGATGATTTCTAGAGTTGCTCTTCCATTTTAATAAAAAATGCTTGGTGAAATGGTTCTGGGAATTAAATAATATAAGCGATATTTACGCTCCCAACTATAAAACAATAACAGTTATGAACATGAACCATTTTAAATATTCGTGAGGTGATCTCTTGTTTAAAAAAAGAACAAAAGTTGGTAAAATAATTGGATATAGCGGGTACTTTATCTTTCTAATTGGAGTGTTTTCCTTGGTCGACGGAACGAACGATTTATTAAGAAATTCTTTTCTTATTGTCGGTGCTGCTGGTATTCTCGCTTCCAATTTCTTTCGAGTAAAGAAGGATGAGAAACAATGAAACAGAGATTAAGACGTGTTTTTTTATGGGGAGGGATAGCGGTTATATCACTTGTTATGATTGCTGCTATTTTTATCAATCTAAATACATATGACCCTATGGAAAAAGCTCTAGAAGCTATGAAACGGCCGAATGTCGTTGTGGAAAATAATACGATTATTTTTAACCCCGAGGGGCCGCCTATAGCAAACATTGTTTTTTATCAAGGAGGATTAGTAAAGACTGAGGCCTATGCCGTTTTAGGGCAGTCTTTAGCTCAAGAAGGCATACGTGTCTTTATGCCTAAAATGTTCTTAAATTTAGCTATAACTAATACTGGTGCCTTTGAGAATATCCGGCAAACGTATGAAAATGGACAAAGATGGTTTATTGGTGGACACTCTCTTGGAGGTGCGAGTGCCTCTATATATACAGCGAATAACGTTAATAATGTAGACGGAATTTTCTTTTTAGGTTCTTATCCAAGTGATAGCAGTGTCTTAGCTGAAAAGCCTTTAAAAGTTCTTTCTATTCATGCAACAAATGATCAAATACTCGATTATGATAAATACATTGAAACTAAGGATATTTTGCCAAAAGACACGGAATTTATTGAAATTGAGGGCGGCAATCATTCTAATTTTGGTTATTACGGTCTACAAAGAGGTGATGGAAAGAGTAACATTTCACGGGAAGTTCAGCATGACTTGGTTGTCGAGGCAATTGTACAAATGATAAGAAATCAATAAGAGAGAAGCGGTGGCAAGAGCTATCGCTTTTTTGTATAGTGGAACTTCATTTTTAGACTTAGACCCATTCTCCATGCATAAACTAACAGCAATGGAAAAAAATAAAGAAAATGCTTTTAAATTGGAGAAAAAAGGTAGATATCATGTCAGGAAATTATCCAGCTTATTTTGATGAATTAGAGAAATTACACAAGCAGCTTGTCGAGTTGAGATATGAATATTGGTTATCCCATAATTTGTTCACATTCCAATGGTGGTTGCTTGTCATTGTGTTTATCGTGCCATGGTTCATTTGGTGGAAGTACGTTGATAAGAAACGATTACGTTCGATTTTGTTATTTGGAACGTTACTAATGTTACTCGTCATCATGTTAGACGATATAGGAGTCGAAGGTAATCTCTGGTCATATCCCTATCAGTTGATTAATTTGTTGCCACGCTTAATCCCAATTGATCAAGGAATTATTATTGTAGCACATATGTTTTTATATCAATATTTTCCTAAATGGAAAGGGTTTATTATTGCGAATACCATAATGGCCCTGCTTTTTTCATTCTTTTTTGAACCTCTCACTGTTTGGCTCGGTATTTATCGAATTGAGAACTGGCGCTATATTTATTCTTTACCTATTTATATAGCCAAGGCAGCTTTCATTAAATGGCTCGTGGACCACGTTATCTTGAAAGCGGAATCTAAGCACAAACAGCAAGGCTAATTGATTTGCGTTTCATTTATAATAGTGGAAACAGCACATTTCAATGATCATACAGTGTGCTGTTTTAATTTGCCTTGAATATTATCCTTTAGATATGCATTCAGTCAACTCTATAAACATTTAGTAAATTATAAATAAGTACTTTTAAACTATCTAACAAAGTCTAGTAAACTTAGATTAAGGTGGTTAGTAGAGGAAAATGATGATTGGAGGACGATAATGAACAGATTAAACATTATCACGCTAGGAACAAAAGATATTGTGAAGAGCCATGAATTTTTTAAAAATTTAGGATTTGATACGTCGGTCAGAGGACTTGAATCTAATCCGGATATTATCTTTTTCAAAAACGAAGGCACTAGAATTGCCCTATATCCACTAGAAGAACTGGCTAAAGATATCAATCCAGGACAACCACCGCAAATCGGTACGGGATTTTCTGGCATCACGTTAGCTTATAATGCTAAATCAATGCAAGAAGTAGATGATATCTTAAATCAGGCTGAACTAGCAGGTGCCGTCATTGTCAAGCAACCGGAAAAAACCGACTGGGGCGGATATGGTGGATATTTTACCGACTTAGACGGCTACTATTGGGAAGTGGCGTACGGGGAGTTTTGGGAGTTCGATGCTTCCAACATGTTAGTGATTGAGGATGAATGATCGTTGTTAGCCTTAGTTTAGAATAAAGGCATAGAGAAAACTCTCTATGCCTTGTTCAATGTAAGTTAAAATTAAGAGTAAATCACCACTGAAAGAAAAACTTTAAAGACATTGTCACTGCTGTGTAAGAAACGACTCCAATCGTAAACGTTAGATAATGAGCTTCATCATCCGGTGGCAGTTCATATTTAAGCACGTTCAATATCATCGCCCCCGAAATAAACGCAAAAATAATCGATTCGATGAGTGGTGATAAATCGATTGTCACTCCCAACAACCATCCTGCTAGAATCCCGGTTGCAAGGACATAACGACCGACATGGTTATAAATATCGGCATACTCTCGCCACAAATCATGGGCAACCGCAACAAAATGCAGACCGACTGCTATTCCATAGAATACAGCCTGAATGCCTAACACATCATGTGAAATGATCGTATACGCGACCAACATATTATAAATGCCGAAAAAGATAATCTGTAACCAAAAGAGTGTTCGCGCTTTATGCGTTTTGTCATTAAGCTGCGCCTTTCGAACGACTTTCTGTATACCGTAAAAAATTAACACCCCTATTAAACCAATAAAGTATAGCTCAGACTCCATTGTGAAATAATCGCCGTATTTTTTAACGATAATCTGCTCCTTGTGTAGTGTCGGCAGTACGTATACAAATACATACGATACAGCTAATCCACCAGAAAAAGAAAACCACTTTAACCGCTTAATTCGATCAGATGGAATCACTTTATTTGCAAGTAGATGTATTAAAATAAAGGCCAATCCCATGATAAATGCATCGAGTGTCATGTTTTTTACCCCTTCATCAAGGTCTTAGTATATCTTTTCCAGAAGAGAAGTAGATCATGAGGGGTTCTAAAGCAGGAATGAAGCATTTATCGTGAAAGAAAATGACTTATTGTCCGTTTTGAAGATTTATTGTCTGATTTGAAAATTTATTAGCTGAAATATAATTTTATTGTCCGATTTCATTTCTTATTGTCCGTTTTCTATTTTTATTGTCCAAAGTGTGTCTTCAGTATTCCTATTCAGAATTATCAACCCATCATTAACCTCAACACCGAGACAAGAAGTAAATAGACAAGTTCCATTTAAGTACTATAGGTCCAACTTAAATCTCCTACTAAATCAATTCCCAAAAAGCAGTAACCATAACATGAAACTTCCCCCGGCTTCTATGCATGATTTGGCCAAGTTCTGAATAGCTATTAACAAGGGTGACAAGTACTCCAATTGGGGCTTGGCCTATGGAAAGTCATCGATTAGTGACCAGTCATCCATCTCACGGATCATTTCATCGTTATAGTGAACGAACGTTTTAGGGCGAGACAACATCTTAGTTTTTCAAATAGGGGGATTTATCATGGTTGAAGCTATTTTGACGTTTTTTACGAGTGAACAGCAAGCCCAAGCGGTTTTAGCCAATCCATTGATTGAGCTTATTTTCATGGTGTTATTTCTGACATTTGTCGCAGCGATTGTGCTTCATTTTACGTTGTTTAGCAAGTTGAGGAGAATCCGAAATCATATCAATGATACAAAATCACTGGATATTGCGCCGTTAAATACATTCAAAGAAGAATATGAAGCGAGTAAAAATCAAGATGCAGTAAAAGTAGAAACGTTTGTTCAAAATAAGTTCTCTAGTTGGCGTGTGTTTAATGTACCTGTCGTCAGTCTTATTAAAATGATCCAAATGACCGTGTCTGTTTTTATCTTAGTTGGTGTACTAGGAACGTTTATCGGACTTGCGATGTCACTTGGAAGTATTGATGCAACTGGGGATCAGCTAGTAGAAAATGTCGCGCTCGTCCTTGCTGGTATTGATGTAGCGTTTTATACGAGTATTGTCGGTATGGGATTATCCCTCATCATGACGGTTGTTACTAGAGTAGCAAATACGGAATTCATGTTAACTGATATTATGTTAAAGACCGAGTCCCATTTAGAAGAGAACGAACAAGATGGTATGGCCCGTCTTATTGATGTGTCTGAAACGATTAATGCTTCCATTGTCGAATTACGAGAAACGAATCAGGAATCACTACAAAACATCGTTCAATCGTTCCAGGGCTTTCAAGAATATACAGTCGGTCTACAGCAATCGGCGAAAGATTTAGCTAAATTTAATGAAGGCTTAACACAAAACTTAAAAGATTTCGTTGTTATTTTTAATAGTATGAGAGATTTAACAAGCGGTTTTGATAAAGGAGTAACGAAGCTTAATAAGAACTTTGACCAACTCTTTCAATACTTTTATAAAATGGACCAACGCAATGAACGAATGACGAGTGCCTTTACCGAAACGTATAAAAAAATAGATGAACTCACTACATCTCAGATGGAAACGATGAATGAATTCCAAAACTCGGTCGTTGATTTAAAAGATTACTTCTCTTCTGTAGCAGAAAGGCAGGAAGCAATCTATGTATCTTTCGACCGAATGAATGCCCAAAGTGAAAACCTTGTGAAGATGATGCAGCAAAATAATCAGCAATTTGAGCGGATTTTCGGTGAGGATGTGAGTTCGAAACTCACTTCTATAACCACCTATTTAAATGAACTGAAAAATGACTTTAATAAATTGAACCATTCGATCGTTCGTCTACCAGATTCACTAGAGACAATTAACAAAGCACAAACGGAGTATCGTAATCTTTTATCATATCGATTTGATGAACTGAAACAATTCAACCATGAATTTATAAATCAATTAAAAGCACAATCGGCTAATGCGCACACGTTTGAAAAACACTTGAGCGATGCGACACGTTCCTATGAGCAAACAGGCCAACAAAACTACCAATTATTGAATGAAATTAATCGAACGATCACACAAATGGGCGACTCATTTAACCATAGAGAAAATCAAATCGAGTCTAGTGTCACCGCTCTAAAAGATACGATGAACCGATACGTTACAAATCTAGAAGGAACGTTGGGAGACAAATTAGATAAAGTGAGTCGCAACATCGGTGATTATGTTGTCCAGATGAATGACGCGATCAAAAAAGAGTTTAAGCAAATCGGGGATATTACCGAAGAAAATCAAGTAAGAAGTGCCCGCTCCATGCAGCAAACGATGAATGATTTAGGTCAAGAATTCCAACAGTTAAACCGTCAGCTTCATCTGATCTCACAAGAGTCGATGAGACAAAATGAGCGAGTAAGGGTTGTAACCAATGATTAATAAATATAAAAAGCTGTTTAACGGAGAGCAGGAGGAAGGGCACTTTTGGCCGTCATTTACGGACTTGCTAACGGCGATCTTACTATGTTTTATCTTGATTTTTATCATTATGATGGTCATTAAATCATTTCAAATTCAAGAAATGAAACGAACGATCGATCAAATTATGGGCGTTCGCGTTAATTTAATCCAAGACCTAAATGAGGAATTCAGCGACTCGACCTTAAATATTGAAATCGATGAGAAAACTGGAGCACTGATTTTTAATACCGACATTTTGTTTGAGTTTGATGCAACTGAATTAAAGCCAGAGGCGTTCCAGTTTTTAGATGAGTTCGTTCCCGCTTATTTAGATGTGTTACTAGAAAGCGGCTATGAAAATTATATTTCTGAAATTATTATCGAAGGTCACGCCGATAAGATCGGGAGCTACTTGTACAATTTAGAACTGTCGCAGCAACGAGCGTTTAGTGTCGCCGAGTATATTTTGAGTGAAGATTTCCCGTATAAAAACATTCAAGAACACTTAAAAGATAAACTAACAGTGAACGGAAGATCCTACAGTGAAGGGCGCACAGATGCAGATGGGAACTACAGTAATAAAGCGTCCCGCCGTGTTGAATTTAAATTCCGCTTGAAAGATGAAGAGATTTTAGAGAAAACCCGCGAATTGCTAGGGAACTAATAGAACACCACGCCATCACTGGAGTGAAGTCCATGTGAGGCGTGGTTTTCACATTTTGGCAAATAAAAGTGTTAAATCGGACAATAAAAATTGAAAACGGACAATAAATTTCGATTTTGGACAATAAAATAAAAAAACGGACAATAAAGTAGTGAAACCGACAATAAAACGAATGCAGGCGCGATCTTCGCCGTCACCAAGCATGAATGAAGCTCATTTTTTCTAATGAATTAACACTTTCTATACTCAATGATAAGGATAATGCAAAATTCGTTCCTTAACATCCAATTCTTTCCGGGTATTAAATGTGAGAACCGTATATTTTCCGACGAAACCAACCCCAGCTGGCAAATGGAAACTTGGCATATTCGGGAAAAAATCATCCTGATACTGAATGGACGTCGGATGGTTATGTCCAGAAATATCATAGATAACAAGATGAGGGTCACGCGAACAACTAGCATCAATGATTTGTTTTAGCTTCAATTTTTGTTCGTCTGTGAAATGAAGACAAGGGCCATGATGTGTAGCTATAAGTACTAAATCTGTATCTCTATTTTCGTTTAGTTCAAACTCGATCCAGTCGAAGGCTTCCTTTTTAAAATAACCAGGTCCGCCTGTTGCACGCTCTCCATTTTCATCATAGGCCGTTTCAGCCATAATCACTTTTAATCTCACTACACCGTTATCAACGACAAAACTTTGATTGAATTTCGTACCAGCAATCTCTTTTCTCATTTGCACTTCCGGAAATAGCTGATATAGGTCCTCATCTTTGCGGTTTTCTCCAAATTCATGATTGCCGCATATCCGTTCTTTTCTAATGTTGGAATCGATCGAATTCCACAGGTCATTAAATTGGTCAAAGTCAGATTGGTAGCGATCGACAATGTCCCCAAGATGAAGGACAAGTTCCGGTTGGTAAGCATTCATTTCGTTAACTAGATCCACAAAGTGCCTCATATGACTATGGGATTTGTAAAAATATTTATCTTTGAACACAGCGTTGTGCTCCTTTGGATTGCTATCCACTTCTGTTTTAAAATGCGTGTCGGTCATGACCCAGACATGTAGTTCGTTTGGGTCTTTTCTTATAGCATAGTTACTTAAGTCACTTGGATTATACATATTTATATTTCTCCTCATCTCTGTTTCTATTTGAAGCAAAAGAATATGGGGAAGGACACTTGCATCGCAATCCTAAAAATGTAAGCCACCAATTCATTCTTATAGATAATATATTTAAAAGCTTTATTTTTTGTGAGTCGATCTAATTCACGCAAATTGTCCCGAAAAATTTTTGCCCTAATTTATTATTCTAATAATATAAATATTCTGGTAATTTATTGACGATTTTAATACTAGAAAGATATACTTTAGGAAAGATAAATTATTTCATTTTCTTAAAATATTTTACATAAGATAGTTTTACAGATTAGATACTGAATGGGGGGTATTTTTATGGGGTATGATGCAATTGTCATCGGGGCTGGACTAGCCGGATTAGTAGCGACTGCAGAAATTGCCAATGCCGGTAAGAAGGTGTTGTTACTGGATCAGGAGCCTGAAGCATCGATGGGTGGACAAGCGTATTGGTCTTTTGGTGGGTTGTTCTTAGTCGATTCACCTGAGCAAAGAAGACTAGGGATAAAAGATTCCAAAGAATTAGCTTGGCAAGACTGGCTTGGGGCAGCGGGCTTTGATCGAGAGGAAGATGAAGATTACTGGGGGAAGAAATGGGCAGAGGCGTACGTTGACTTTGCATCTGGCGAAAAACGCGCTTGGCTTTATAGTATGGGTGTTCGCTTTTTTCCTGTAGTCGGCTGGGCCGAAAGAGGAGGAGGTCTTGCTGACGGTCACGGTAACTCAGTCCCTCGCTTTCATATCGTGTGGGGAACAGGTCCGGGAATTGTCGCCCCGTTTGAGAAAAGAGTTCGTGAACATATCAAAAGTGGTTTAGTAGAATACCTTCCTCGCCACCGCGTCGATCAACTTCTAACCGATGACGGTGCGATTGTTGGTGTTAGTGGCTCGGTTCTGGCACCGAGTTCAGCAGCAAGAGGGGAAGACAGTAATCGTGACATTATTGGAAACTTCGAGTATCGAGGACAAGCTGTTCTAGTATCTAGTGGAGGAATTGGGGCCAATCATGATCTCATTCGAAAAAACTGGCCAGAACGTTTAGGGGAACCACCAAAACAAATGATTTCAGGTGTACCCGCACATGTTGATGGACGCATGCTCGGTATTACAGAAGAAGCCGGCGGGCGAATTGTGAACCGAGACCGGATGTGGCATTACACGGAAGGAATTAAAAATTGGAGCCCGATCTGGACGAACCACGGCATAAGGATCTTACCAGGTCCATCCTCTATTTGGCTTGACGCAAATGGAAAGCGTTTTCAAGCGCCAAATTTCCCTGGCTTTGATACGATGGCTACGCTTGAAGCGATTAAGAAAACGGGACATGATTACTCCTGGTTTATCCTGACACAGAAGATCATTGAAAAAGAATTTGCGCTGTCGGGGTCAGAACAAAATCCCGACCTGACGGGAAAAAGCATTCGAAAAGTGCTTGGAAGGGCATTGCCTGGGCCATCAGGACCGGTTAAAGCTTTTATGGACAAAGGTGAAGACTTCATTATTGCCGATAACTTGAAGGATCTAGTAAACGGAATGAATAAGCTGACCGGCGAAAACTTACTAAACTATGAAGATATTGATAGGCAAATTAAAGCGAGAGATAATGAAATAGATAATAAATTTACAAAGGATCTTCAAGTCACCGCTTTACGTGGGGCACGAAACTATATCGGTGATAAACTGATCCGAGTAGCACCGCCACATAAAATACTAGACCCGAAAAATGGCCCGTTGATTGCGGTGCGATTGAATATCCTAAGTCGGAAAACCCTTGGAGGACTACAAACCGATCTTTTCGGGCAAGTACTCAATGAGGCGGGAGAAAAAATTCCTGGACTGTATGCTGCAGGAGAAGCTTCAGGGTTCGGTGGCGGCGGTGTTCATGGCTACCGTGCCTTAGAAGGAACATTTGTTGGCGGTTGCCTTTTCACTGGCCGTGTAGCAGGTCGTGCGATGGCGAAGAACTAAAAAAATCTTTTAAGTAAAACTTTTATTACTTTCATCTATAAAGGGACAACCCTTTTGAGCAGACTCAAATAAGAGTTCTACGAGTTTCAATCAGACTCTATGAATGATTATAAAATTATAGTCTTGAACATACGTTGAAAGATACTAAGGCCTAGAGAACATTCTCTAAGCCTTAGTTAAGTTTTTCTTTTCTATTTTTAATATTGATCCTAAGAAAAGTTATTTTTTATTCCCATTTCCTGTTTTTTGCAGCACTTTTAATCCGGTTTCCATATCGGATGCAAGTACATAATTGCGGTCGACGAATACACCCCAAATGTTTGCTTTAACCGGTACATAAGCACCAATTTCTACTGGATTACTCGGATCTGTGATATCTACTACACGTACGCCATCAAAATAATGGGATAAATAAAGGGTGTTTCCGTGAACTTTAGGATCATGGACCGTAAATCCAGGATAACCTTCTCTTTTGTTTTTAGAATTGTCCGTTTGGAACGTACTTAATAGTTTAGGATTTGACTTATCTTTAATATCATAAATCCGTACATAACCAAATCCAGGTTCATATCCGTGACGATTTGGATTAAAGACTTCTCTTGTTTCAACTAAGACTGTTCCGCCTTTTGCTAGAGCCGCAGTATGGGCAGCACCTTGAACGCCTTCTTCAAAAGACGTACGACCTAAGAACTTAGGCTCTTCTGGTGTACTAATATCAAGCATAACCGTTCCTAAATCCCAGAATGAAACATAAGCTGTTTTTCCAGTTACGTCAGCAATAACACTATGTGCATTAGCCCCACGCAGGTGACCATGTTCATCGGTCCAACGATAGTTGTCCATCTCTGGAATAATGGTTTTCGGATCAAATTGATGCAGTTCTTTTGGTTCAGCAGGGTTACTAACATCAACAATTACAAAATCATGAACAGCTCCACCAGAACGTCTAAAAGAACCAGAGTTGGCCGCTAGTAATAACGCCCGGTTTCCTTGTGTCGTTAAATATAATTCATGCGTTCCACCGCCGTTTAAATGACTTTCAGGAGTTTCCCAAAAACCTAATTCTTTTGGATTGGTTGGATCGGTTACATCATAAATAACAGTTCCGACCTTTTCGGCAGCCCCACTAAATCGTTGGACACTTACCACCGCTAAATCTCCTTTAAAGTGAGGCGTGTTAACAGTTTTAACAATGATCTTTTCCTGCCATGTTCCAGGTAAGTTATCCGCAAACTTTGCCACTTCAACAGGGTTAGCTGGATCCTTCATATCAAAAACACGAACTCCTTCATTCGAGCCTGATCCTAAACGGTGCGTTCCCATATAGGCATACCCTTTATAGGCATAAACATCTCCACCAGTAACAGGTAAACCACTATCAGAAGGGGCTAAAGGAACAGCAGCAACCTCACTTAAGTATTTAACATTTTTACTTCCTTCCATGACAGGTATTTCATTGATACCACTATCCCCAGTTCTGTAGGCTCCATTTAACTCTTCGTATTCGTCTTTTCCTAAGCCGTCAAGATCACATGCTAGAATAGGGGATGCGACCAGAACTGTTGATAATGTTGCAATTGAAAGAACTCGTAAAGCTTTTTTCATAAAAAACCTCCTCATATGAATTATATGGTGTTCCAAAAAATAGACTATTATTTAATACTATTTTCGTATTCCGAAACACTACCAATATAATATATTAAAAATTCAGAATAGAATATATTTTCTTCATAGTTAAATATTACCTTTTTTATATGTAACTATTGACTAAGGAAATTGGCTAAAATGTAAAAAAATAATAGGAAAGAATAATATAATAGTTGGAAAGTCCGTTAATTTACTCCAACTATCCTAATCAGATTAATTGCATTAAGTGTTTTCTATTTATTAACTAGTCTTTATATCTATATAAATTCTTTGAAATTCTAAGATGTACTTTTTACCCATGTACTAAGAATTAATACCATGATCCTGAGTCTTTTAGTATTTATCATGATAATAGGGTGTACTTTTACTTTTTATAATACGTAATTTAAAGGCGATGATTTCATAATGGAGCATCGCTTATTTCTATTTTAATGCGCTTTTTCTTTATTTAGCTGACTATCAACTATACGCTTGTCTGTCTTCATGAATATTTTGTAATGAGGAGGTGAGTCAAAGGTGTCAAATAAGAGAAAAGAGAAACAAAATTACTGTTGTTTGACTCCAACTTTAAAATTAAAATCCTGTCCATTTCCAAAGATTAAAAAAATCCCAGTAAGAGACGTACCAGACAACTGCCAGATAGTTTGTGTAGGTTTATTTTGTGTTTTAGTTTGCTTCGGGAACGACGAATAATGTTATTGGAGCTTGGGCGTCGCTGTTGGCGCTCAAGTATACATAATACTACTTCTGCCAAAATCCTATCCCTTAATTCTTAGAAATTAATAGTCAAGATTAGCCAACCCGCTCTCAAATTCCGCATCTATCCTAAAAAATTTTTAAAAGCAAGATGAATACCCAAGAACTTTTATCTCAAAAGCATAAGCTCTATTATAAACGTCTATAAAACGAAAGTGGGGAGAGATGAAAGTGAATACTCATGCTTCAAGTTACAATACGTTTAATCCAACAGATCAAAGATTTGTAGGAGGGTTTGGTTTTGGTCCTGGATTCGGTATCGGGCGTCCAGGGTTCGGATTCGGTCCAGGGTTCGGTATTGGACGTCCAGGTTTTGGATTTGGTCCTGGGTTTGGTATTGGACGTCCGGGCTTTGGTTTTGGTCCTGGCTTGGGCTTTGGCCCTGTATTTGGCTTTGGTTTTCCATTCTTAACAGGCTTAGCTGCTGGTGCATTATTAGCACCTGGTTTCGGCTATCCACCATATCCGCCTTATCCGTACCCATATTATTGTTGTTAAGCATCAATTGCAAAACAAAACAAAAAGCAGCACTTCAAAACGGAGTGCTGCTTTGTTCGTTATATGCACAATTAATTTTTTACAATGGCTTCTCGAGAATTAACATAGTACTTTACAAGAAATCCAAAGTGAATGATGGACATCATAAAATGTATGGCCAACCCGATAAACAACCACATTAACAGATCTGGCATTAATAAGAAGGCAAGGTCCCATGACATTCCTCTCTGGAAAAGGATACCTGTTATCCGAGGGATTAAAACGATGACAGCTATAGGGATCGTTAAATTAAGCAATGCTGCAGTTAGTCTTTGTCTAACTGTTTTTAGTTTTGGACGGGTAATCATTCTTGAAATTTTAATAAAGTTGTAAATGATAGTAATAGCAAACAACACGATAAGTAAACGATAAACCCAGTAATACTGAACTCTAGAAGAAGGTTCCTGTTCCGTTAAAAGCGAGACCATCCCATTCGTTAAATCCGGATAAAACAAAAAGGCATTTAGCATATGGTTTTTGTTAATTAAAAAGGCAATGCTATATTCATCTTCAATGAGCATGACCGCATTCGACGTATATCCGGGCAAAGAGCCGCCATGGTGTACCGCAGGACGACCGGCAATTTCACCGATCATTAAGCCCATTCCATAGAAATTGCCACTCGACATCATCAAATCAATACCTTCTCGAGACACACCAAGGACAGGGTCCTTCATGCGCACCGCTTCAAGAAAACGAACTAAATCTTTTGATGTAGATGTAATAAAACCAGCGGGAAGGTCGTACTGAACATGTGGTTCCATGCGCTTTTTAGAAAAACCAAAAAAGGAAAGATGACCAGGTGTATCCACTTCACCGATTACTGATGTGTTTTCGAGATCAAGCGGTTTGATAATATGCTCCTTGATATACTCGGGATAGCTTTGGCCGCTCACTCGTTCAACAATCGCTCCTAGCAAACTATAATTTGGATTAAAATAAGAAAATTGCTCTCCAGGCGCGTATGTTAACGACATGCTATTCATGTCTTCAATTAAATGGTTAAACTGTGATTGTGGTGAAAGGTTAGCCATGTACTCAAATTCAGTCATGCCACTAATATGGTGCAACAGATGCCATACTGTGATTTGATCAGATACGGTGAAATCGTCTAAGTATGTAGAAACACTTTCATCTAAGTTGATCTTTCCTTGTTCGACAAGCTGCATCATCGCAAGAGCAGTAAAAGTCTTCGTCGTCGAGCCGATATAAAATCGTGTATCCTCGTTTATGTCTTCCCCGAAGACCTTGCTGTACACCAATTCACCTTGGTGCGAAATCGCAACAGACATTCCAGGAATAGCTAATTTGTCTACATTCTGTTGAATGTACTCATCCAATTCATCCTCCATTGGAAGTTTGTTAGAAGATGCTTCGGCATGTATGGAACAAGAAAGGATGAAGGTAAAGAGGAGCAGCACAACTGTCAGTTTCCCCAAAAATATTTGATTCATAGATTTCATCATCTAAAATTTCCTCTCAGGTTATTTAACATCGAAAAAAATACTAGTTCTTCTTTATTATACTACTGGGCATTTATTCCTTTTTATTTTATTATGGATTCTTTATGAAAATTAAGAAGGAACTTTAAAGAGCAAAGGGGAGGATGTCACAATATGTAGACATGAGCGTAAAAAATTTACGCTCAAAAGCCAATAAATTAGACACACCAGCAATTTGTAGCATAGCAGTTGCCCTCTTCATCACAAACGATTTCACAAAAACAATATCCTAGTCTGCGACCTAAGGTAGGTAAAAAGATGGTTTTCCCTTCTAGACAATTGAAGATTGACGGTAGTGGTATTTTGGATGTGGAACAGCAGTTGGCCACTTTTCTCTTTATTTTCTTATTTACCATTGATCTTGTTGTGAAAGGCAAAGAGAGTATGGTTGTGTTAACTGAAAGTCTCTAATTCTTTTCTTA
Source organism: Alkalihalobacterium sp. TH-98 (assembly GCF_057473385.1). Classification (NCBI taxonomy): domain Bacteria; kingdom Bacillati; phylum Bacillota; class Bacilli; order Caryophanales; family Bacillaceae; genus Alkalihalobacterium; species Alkalihalobacterium sp. TH-98. Next base: position 33,274 of record NZ_JBYCKM010000003.1, read on the forward strand.
GAAAACTTAATAGAAATAATTTTTCTATAATAAGTGGTAAGATAAAGAAGCTACATAAAAAAGACTACCTTTGAATAGGAAACTACCATTAGGCTGGAAAATATATAATAAAAAATAACGGAGTGATCCAATGAAGTTACCATACGGAGTGACGGGCGGATATTATAAACCCGTACTTGAAAAAGAACCACCTTCTATTGATGAAAAAGAGTTTTATCGTACATGTAAAGAAATCGCGGCGAAGAAACACTTAAAGTGCGAGATCTTGCAAGACCTATATTCTAGTAGTTATTGTGCCGTTCAATTTAACTATCAACCACGACCTATTTATGTTTTATGTAATCGCGCTCATCCGTTGATTTCCTTTTGTTTATTTGAAAGTTTAGGTGATGGCCATGTCTTTCATTGGGATCAATTTATTGACTTTGAACAGTTAAAGAGAGAATTTAAAGGGGATTATCATGTATTATCTGTAGAAGAGTTATCCCAACCGTTCCAGTTAATTGATCATGAAGAATTAAGAAACGTTTCTTCAATTATTGAACAGGTAAAGTATTATCAACCCTGTACGATTGGTGAAGCGATATTCAATGCATGGGATTGATTTAAATTACGTTCAGCTAGTTAGTAGTTCAGGAGGGAAATGGAGGAATTATTAGTGGATATTTTAAAACAAAGGGTTTTACAAGCAATGAGTTTAACAGGTGACTTTTATAACCATATTAATGATGGTTGTTTAACTTTAAGAATATCAGACGTACCATCCAATACAATTGGGGAACAAGCCTATTGTATGATCGGCGCGAGAGAAAGCTATTTAAAGTCTCTAAAAATGGGTCATTGGGCAGGATTTGATTGTAGTTTAACTGATAGTAATGATAACACGTTGATAAATAGCAAAATGAAAGAAACACATGCAAACATAGAGAGATTTTTACTAGATAATAGCCTAGATCAAATGAACAATAATTTGTTATTTGATTTATTAGAACATGAAGTTCAACATCACGGACAGTTAATTCGCTATTCTTATGCTAATAAAATTGACTTTCCAAAAAGTTGGAATATTCGTTATACTGTTTAATCTTGTTCAACATAAGGCAGGTGCTCTTCCATCATAAGAAAATATACATAGCTGATGTTTACATTAAACCTTATCTATAAGCGAATGGATGGCAGAAAGCCGTCCATTTTTATTTAACATAAAACAAGGACTTAAGAACTAAAGGTAAAATTTGTAACTTTGGAGGGATAGTTAATCCCCTTTTGAAAAATAATATAAAAAAATACAAATAATGGAGTTAACATGCCGTCACAAAATCTAAGTACAAATAAGAACCCTCGTTACAAAAAAGGAGTTGTAACTCCCTTAAATTACAATATTGTAGAAGTGAGAAATCCCACCGTCATTATGTGGTGGTCTGCGGCGATGCCTGGTTTTGGGCATGTGATGTTATGTAAATACCTAAAGGGCTTCATATTAATTATTTGGGAGTTTGCTGTAAATGTGAATGCAAACATCAATACGGCAATAGTTTATACGTTTACAGGCAGATTTGACGAGGCGATCCAAGTGGTGGATCCGAAATGGGTTTTACTCTATATGCCTGTTTATGCCTACGCGATTTGGGATAGTAGAAGGGCTACTATAGATTTAAACAAATACGCCGTATTAGCAGATCAATCTAGTAATTCGGTAGTTGAAATTAATTCGATAGCTATTGCTGCTATAGAAAATAATTATCTGGATAAACGAAAACCTTGGTTAGCTGTTTTTTGGTCAGTTGTTACACCTGGCTTAGGTCATCTCTACATCAATCGATTACCATCCGGTTTTTATCTCCTCATCTGGTTTCTTGTAGTCATCTGGTTTTCTAATTTCCTACCAGCAATTCACTTAACATTCATTGGTGAATTTCAAGAGGCGACCAGTATCTTACATCCACAGTGGGTGTTATTTTTACCTTCGATGTATGGTTATGCTGCTTATTCGGCCTATGTACAATGTGAAAGTTACAATAAGCTCATGGAGAAGCAACAAAGTTACTTTTTAGAAGAAGAATATCAGAATTCATCTTTTAAAGAGAAAACGAATTTATTAACAGGGAGAAGTGGTGAAATGAACGTTGTGGCGTCTTTTGATCACACGGTTTACTTGGAACTGGCTATTAAAGAACTTGAAAGACATGGAATTAATAAAGAAAATATTTTTACAGTACCCCTTACCGAAAAAAACAAACCAAAGAAAAACAGCGAGATCATTCGCGGATCGGGGTTTTCCCTTTTAGATATGACGTTTTCTTTAGGCACGGTATTTTCCCTGTTTGGTGTGATTTACGGTTTTGTCCTCGCCGGTGGTCCGATTGCGTGGGGGTTAATTGGCCTTTTCGTTGGTGGCGGCGTTGGATTTTTACTTGATTTATTTATTCGAAAAAAACAATTTAAAACGAGGAAGCGAAAAGGTGAAGGTGGAGAAGTAGTAGTTATGATTCATTGCCATAAAGATCGTATTCCTCTAGTCAAAGAGATTTTATTTGATCATTATACTCTTGGACTCAAAGTGGTTGAAGAAGAATTTAAAGTGGAGAACTATTAAGAGTAGACAGCATGAAGAGGAACCCATGTTAGTTTTATAAAAATTCCAATTTAGGCGAAATGTATTTTGCATTTCGCCTTTTTCCATTTGTTAATTATATTGGTTTTATATTTAACACCAAACAATGATTCGATAAGGGGTGGTTTGAGCGGGAATGCTTTTAGTGGAAGGACCGTAAATGACAATAAGATTGCGGTTGGCAGGATTTCTGGTGAAAGGTTGACCATTCGTTAGTAAAAGTTGCGTATAAGGAGAGAGATTTACTTGTAATTGTCCATCACGACTGACTAATTGTGAGGTGAAAAAATCTACTTTTACATTTTGATATGGTTGTTCTTTTACCATAACTAGGGCTGCATATTGCGGCGGATAAATCAAAGGAACCGGTGCATCCCCATCGTAATATCCAGTAACTCGATCACCTACTGAAACAACCGTTTGATCGACAAAGTAAGTCGTCGGAGAGACAACGAAGTTCACAAGGGCACCAGTCCCGTCTTCTACAGAGATCATTTTATAACATCCTTCACTTTCGTCATTGACACCGATCGGAAAATCCTGAATTGAGGTGACGAAGCCTTGAAAAAATCGAAAATTGATCATTTTCCATCCCCCCATAATTAAGAAGTAATATTACATAATTCGTTTATTACAAAAGACGTTCATTCATAAACCTGATAAAATACGATTAACTACACAACGTGCCATTCGCTCAAAGTCATACATATGCGAAAAACCGACCAAAAGACCAATGGACGGCACATTTTATATGTAAGGATTAGTTTGAATAAATGCGATTGGTTACACGATCCCCTATAATCAATAAATTGTAAAGGACCACCTCAATCATGATAACACCGGCCATATACCCTCAAAATCACACACTTTACGCGATAAAGACAGTAATGCACGATGATCATAGTGACATTGCAATCGGAAAGCTAGGTACTTTTTCCTTTCAGAGAGGATTATATGTGTATGTTGGGAGTGCGAAACGAACACTCCCGTCTAGAATTGAACGACACATCCAACGAGAGAAAAAGCAGCGCTGGCACTTTGACTTTTTACGTCCGTATGTTGAAATCGTTGGCATTGAAACGTTCTTAGGAGATGAAGGAGAGTGCGGGCTTCTGAACAGGTTAAAAAATAAATACGACGGTAGTTTTCCTGTACGAGGTTTTGGATCATCTGATTGCAAATGTTCGTCTCATTTGTTTTATGTTCCATTGGTTTGTGATATTCAAAATGGGCGAGTCGTTTAGCGAACTAGTAGAGATGGTTTTGATAGTTTGGTCATTTTTACACATTTAAATGGAAGCATCTATAAACGTTGATATAACGGACTTCATCAATCGGAATTTAGTATGTTTCCTTTATGATCTATCGATTTCGGCTTTCCCAAGGATGAATCAACGAATTATATATGTTACAATGACCATCAAAATGAACAAAAGGAGAATGATATGAGAAAAAAATGGTTATTAAGCTTACTACTTGCTGGATTTGTATCTGTAACAGCAGCATGCGGAAACACGGATGAATCAGCTGAAAATAATAATGAAACACCAGAAACGCAGGAAGAAGCGGCGCCAGTCAATGCAGAACAGCCGGACATGCCTGAGCCAGACTTAGACGGTATTCCTGACGTTGTGGCAAGTGTCAACGGGAAAGACATTTCAAAAGAAGACTTCGAGTCCGTTTATGTAAATCAATTCATGCAGGCTGCGATGCAAGCACAAATGTTTGGTGAAGAAGTGAACCAAGATGAATTAAAAGAACAAATGATTGAAAGTATGATTGCTCAAGAACTTCTTAAACAAGAAGCTGACAAAGCAGGTCATGAAGCGTCAGAAGAGGACATCAATAACACACTTGAGGATTTGGCCGGACAATATGGTCTTGGCACAAGTGACGAATTTCTTGCTGCTCTAGAAGAACAAGGAATGGAAAGAGAAGAAGTGATGTCTGAACTTGCTTTACAAGTAAAAGTAGACAAGCTGATTGCTAGTGAAACAGGAGAGATTGAGCCGACAGAGGCTGAACTAAAAGAATTTTATGATCTCGCTGTTGCCCAACAAGCACAAATGGGTGGAGAAGATGTCGAAATACCGCCTTTTGAAGAGTTAAAAGATGAACTCGAAAAGCAAGTAAAGCTTCAAAAACAGACGGAAGTGGCTCAAGCCTTAGTAGGAAAACTTCGTGAGGAAGCAGACGTAACGATTAACTTATAAGATCATGATTGTAACCAGATCCAAATCGGGTCTGGTTTTTTTTATTTATCAGTCAAATCGTAAGCCATATTGTGTATCTGTCCAGGTGTTATTGAGTACTCCAAACTTTTTGATAATACTTAATAGTCCATGATCATAGCTTACAGGCGAATAACTCATTCTTATTATCTAGAAGGTTTTTTATATCTTATAATGAATACTATAAGTACTGAGTTATTTTATTAGTAAAACAATTTTTTCATAGGGGGAAATCATGAACAAACAGAATGACACCTTTACCCGGGAATACGCACGCCAATTAGATCAAAACGATTCGTTAGCCCAATACCGTGATGAATTTTACATAAAAGATGGTACGATTTATTTCGATGGGAACTCACTCGGGTTGTTATCGAAACGAGCTGAGCAAACCTTACTAGACTTGCTTCACTCTTGGAAAACACTTGGTATTGATGGGTGGACCGAGGGAGACAATCCGTGGTTTTATTTATCTGAATCAATGGGTGATCAGATTGCGCCTCTTGTTGGTGCGACTAAAGAAGAAGTGATTGTAACCGGTTCCACTACATCGAACCTTCATCAATTAACTGCTTCTTTCTATCAACCGGACGGAAAGAAAACGAAAATTTTAACCGATGAACTCGCTTTTCCGACGGATATTTATGCGCTGCAAAGTCAGTTGAAGCTGAAAGGAATGGATCCTTCCGAGCATTTAGTAAAAGTAAAAAGTACGGACGGTCACACCGTAGATGAAGAGGATATTATTCAAGCGATGGGCGATGATGTTGCACTTATTGTTCTACCAAGTATTTTATACCGTAGCGGTCAAATTTTAGATATGGAACGCTTGACGAAGGAAGCTCATAAACGAAATATATTAATTGGTTTTGATCTCTGTCACTCGATCGGTTCGATTCCTCATCAATTAAGCGAATGGGAAGTTGATTTTGCCTTTTGGTGTAATTATAAACATTTAAATGGTGGGCCTGGAGCTGTCGGAGGTTTATATGTGAACAAACGACACTTTGGAAAAAATCCAGGGCTAGCCGGTTGGTTTAGTTCGAGAAAAGATAAACAATTTGATATGGAACATGAACTAACCCCTGCCGAACATGCGGGAGCATTCCAGATGGGTACACCTCATGTCCTCAGTATGGCGCCATTGATCGGGTCTTTATCGATGTTTAATGAGGTAGGGATTGAAACAATTAGAACCAAGTCCTTACAATTAACAGGCTACATGCTAGACCTCATCGATAACAATCTAAAAAATTATGGATTTACGGTGAGAAATCCACTGGAGGACGAAAAACGCGGCGGTCATATTTTTTTAGAACATCCCGAAGCTGCACGGATATGTAAAGCTTTAAAATCTCACCAGATCATCCCAGATTTCCGCTCACCGAACGGGATCCGTTTAGCACCAGTCGCGTTGTACAATACGTTTGAAGAAGTTTGGCTGGTAGTAGAAAAGTTGAGGCAAATTATGGATGATGAAGAGTACAAGAAATTTGAAAATAAACGTGGAGTGGTCGCATAGATATGAAAAATAACACGCAAAATCAAAAGCAATGGATTGATATCTCTCAGCCCCTAACTAGTTCAATCGCTCACTGGCCTGAGGATACACCATTTTCATACGATGTCAGTTATACAAAAGAACAAACCGGTTCGGTTAACATCGGAAAAATTACAACGAGTGTCCACATCGGAACACATATCGATGCGCCATTTCATTTTAAAAATGATGGTGCCAAAGTGGGAGCATTAGACATCAACGTTTACATTGGGCCATGTCGGATCATCGATGTATCAGACGCTGTAAAAATTGATGCTGATGTGCTGAACCAATATGATTTAGAAGGTGTCACTCGACTGCTGCTGAAAACGTCGGTACCAAACAACCCGAGCGCATTTCCGAATGAAATTCCGTCCATAACGAAGAGCGGTGCGGAGTACATGCAGCAGATAGGAATTATTTTACTAGGAGTCGACGTTCCTTCTGTTGATCCCTTGGACAGCAAAGAACTCGAAGGACATCACGCCTTACATGAACACGGAATTCATATTTTAGAAAATGTGATGTTAGATCAGGTTGCACCTGGCGATTATGAATTGATTGCTTTACCACTTGCGATCATCGATTCCGATGGAAGTCCGGTTCGCGCCGTGATCCGTCCACTATAGAGAAAAAATAAGAGGCTTTACGGAGGAGTTTGCCTATGGAACATAAAGATAAAAAACGCTACTCGACAACTGAGTCTGAAAAAAACATCCACACCGATTTTACAAACAATATGACGTACGGGGAATATCTACAGCTTGATCAAATCTTATCTAGCCAGGATCGTTTATCTGATCATCATGATGAGATGCTGTTCATCGTCATTCATCAAGTGAGCGAACTGTGGATGAAGCTGATTTTACACGAGCTAAATGCCGCAATCGATTCAATTGAAAAAGATGATTTGCAAACGTCATTCAAGCAGTTAGCGAGAGTTTCGCGCATTCAATCGCAAATCATACAAGGTTGGGATGTCCTTTCCACATTGACACCTTCTGAATATATGGAGTTTAGAGATTTCCTGGGGCAGGCATCTGGCTTTCAGTCTTTTCAATACCGCAAGATTGAATTTGCTCTCGGCTATAAAACCGATCATGTGTTAAAAATCTATCAAAAAGATCCTGAGCTTTACGCTGATTTAGAAAAAGCATTTAAAGCACCCGGGTTGTACGACGTCGCGATCAAACAATTGGCGAAAGCTGGTTTCACGATTCATCCAGATGTATTGAACAGAAATTATTCTACACCGTATGGAGAAGACCAATCAGTACGTGACGCTTGGTTAACTGTCTACCAAAACGTCGATCAATATTGGGATTTATATCAGCTCGCAGAAAAACTCGTCGATATTGAAGATTCCTTACAACAATGGCGATTCCGTCACATGAAAACCGTCGAACGCATCATCGGCTTCAAAACGGGAACCGGCGGATCTTCCGGAGTGAACTATTTGAAAAAAGTACTAGACCAGCGCTTCTTTCCTGAGTTGTGGGATTTGAGGACGGAATTGTAATGGTGAATGGCTACTGATATGAGAGTGTTGGGAAGGCCGCGTTTTGCGGTCTTTTCGTTTACTAGTAAGAGAGTTGGAGGTTGGGAATAAATGAGATAGAGTAGTTTAAACATCAATGAAACTTTTTTTAAAGATTGTATAATCCAGTTTGAGCCACAGATTAGACCTTATTTTATCCAATATCAGGTAATATTGGTTCATAAACCGCAGATTAGCACCAGATTTATCCAGTATTAGGGAATTCCGGACCATAAACTGCAGAATAGCACCGGATTTATCCAATATCAGGAAATATTGGACCATAAACCGCAGATTAGCACCGGATTTATCCAGTATTAGGGAATTTTGGACCATAAACCGCAAATTAGAGCCTGATTTCCCCAGTATTAGGGAATTTTGGACCATAAACCAATATTTGAACCCCGAAATCTCCAATATCACAAAAGTTCGTGACGCAAACCGCTATTTGAACCCCGAAATCTTCAATATCACAAAAGTTCGGGACGCAAACCGCTATTTGAACCCCGAAATCTCCAATATCACAAAAGTTCGGGACGCAAACCGCTATTTGAACCCCGAAATCTTCAATATCACAAAAGTTCGGGACGCAAACCGCTATTTGAACCCCGAAATCTTCAATATCGCAAAAGTTCGGGACGCAAACCGCTATTTGAACCCCGAAATCTTCAATATCGCAAAAGTTCGGGACGCAAACCGCAGATTAGAGTCTGTTAGATGTAGTACTACCTAATTTTCACAAAAACTTCATGTTAATATTCAAAACAGAACATCCAGTATATGTAAAAATATTTCTAAAAAACGCTTCCTATTCAATCAAATCAAATCTATTTAACTAAATATTCTGAAACTATTTCTTTCCTAACCTAATGTAATGTAAACTGATAGTACAATAGTTTTTCAGAAGGTGTCTAGATATTAAACCTATATCGATCAAGCTGAAACTGGCAACCTACGATACTAAAAGAATTTTTTAAAAATGTAACCACTTAATAAATGGACTAAACAGTATCCTTAGACTTGCCTACATACAGCCCTTGTCTAGAATAATTAATCGGAGTGATACGATGAATTTTACAGAAGAACTTCCCATTCCATTCCCGATCCTAGTAACGAATGAGCAGCAGCTGGTTATCGATTATAACGAGTATTTTAAAGGTATCGAACTTCCAGCTATACAAAAAGGACAACCAATCACTGATTTTTTCGATCAATGGGTGCCTAATGGTAATTTGTATATCGCTCACTATAACGACCATAAGTATCTATTAGTTTCGAAGACATATCAACTTCATGAACGTAAACACTATATCTTCATCCTGTTAAATGGTGATCACTATGTAGACTTACTTGAAAAAGTGAAAGAGCTAGATAAATATAATAGAGAACTCGATGCAATCATCGAAAGCTCTTATGATGGTTTTTATATTACTGATCATCAAGGAACTACGCTAAAGGTCAACTCTGCGATCGAACGCATTACCGGGATTTCGAGAGAATACTATATTGGGAAAAACATTAAGTATCTACTTGAAAAAGGGATTCTTACCGAGTCGGTTACACTTAAAGTTTTAGAGAAAAAAGAAGCCGTTACAGTCGTGCAAAAAAATCATAACCAAATGGAAACGATGTTAACAGGGAGTCCCATCTATAATGAGGCTGGAGAGATTGAAAAGGTGGTAACCAACATCCGTGACCTTTCTGAATTAAATAACCTTCACGAACAATTAAAAAAGGTTCAACAGTTAAATGATCAGTACAAGCATGAATTAGAGCGACTGAAAGCTTATAAAAACTTAGATCCAGAAGTCGTTATCAAAAGTGAAAAGATGCAGGAATTATTCCAAGTGGCCCAACGACTTGCCAATGTGGATGCAACCGTTTTAGTTTTAGGGGAAACCGGAGTTGGTAAGGATGTTTTTACGAGGCATCTCTATCGTGTCAGCAACCGTTATGATACAGGTAAATTGATTAAAGTCAATTGCGGCGCGATTCCTAAAGACTTACTTGAATCGGAATTGTTTGGTTATGAAAGCGGTGCATTTTCGGGAGCGAGCCGATCGGGTAAACCAGGGATGTTTGAACTCGCTGACCTTGGTATCTTATTTCTAGATGAAGTTGGAGAGTTACCGCTCGATTTACAAGTGAAACTACTGAGGGTTTTGCAAGAAAAAGAGATTCAGAGAGTCGGGGGAACCGATGTTAAAAAAGTAGATGTTCGAGTAATCGCAGCTACCAATAAGGATTTAAAAAAGATGGTTGAAGAAGGCATGTTTAGAGAAGATCTATACTACCGTTTACATGTTGTGCCGGTTTCCATTCCCCCGCTCAGGGAGCGAAGGGATGATATTTTACCCCTCGTTCAACATTTTTTATATGAGAATAATAGTAAATATCAAATATCCAAGAGCTTTGATAAATCCCTCAAAGAATTTTTTTATCAGTATGATTGGCCGGGGAACGTCCGTGAACTTGCCAACTTAGTTGAACGATTGATGCTGACTGTACCCACCAATGAGCTTAAAATTACGGATTTGCCTGACGATTACCGGAAGGAAACCATTGCGTATGTCCAAAAGGAAATAGAAACTCCAAAAGAAATAAATAATCCAAAGGAAATTCGAACGCTGAAGGAAGCCGTTGAAAGAACAGAACAAGAAGTATTAACATTTGCAGTACAACAATTCCAAACGACGTATGAAATCGCTGACCATCTTGGCACGAGCCAAGCGACGATTGTCCGAAAGCTACAAAAATATAAGATTAAACCCATCGATACAAAAATGTATTAAAATTCAAAAACGTATTAAAAATTCGCTCATTTTAATACAAAAATGTATTAATTCTATCCATCCATTTGAAAAGCGCTAATTATAGCGCTTTTTTATTTTGGCACGAATTTTGCAATGCAATAGGTAGAGAAACAAAATTGACTAAAAGTTACTGGAGGAATGATTAGAATGATCGATTTCGCTTTAACAGATGAACAGAAAGAATTTCAAAAGCTAGCTAGGGATTTTGCACGAAATGAAATTAGACCAGTTGCCCATATTTATGATGATACCGAGGAAGTGCCATGGGATGTTATCAAAAAAGCGGCAAAGCTAGGGTTAACATCGTATCGTTACCCGGCAGAATACGGCGGTTTAGGAATTAATGATCCAATTACATCTTTAATAATGACAGAAGAAATTTATTGGGGTTGTGCTGGGATCGGTACAGCGATCAATGGAACGGGATTAGCTGCGACAGGCATAATGGTAGCTGGTACCGAAGAACAAAAAAAGAAATTTATTCCGCGCTTCTGTGATCCTGATAACCCGAGACTCGGGGCAATGGGACTTACAGAACCGAGTGCAGGGTCGGATGTATCCGCCATGGCTACTACCGCCGTAAGAGACGGAAATGAATACGTCCTGAACGGAACCAAACAGTTCATTACGAACGGTGGTATAGCTGATGTTCACGTCATTTTTGCTCAAACCGACAAAGAAAAAGGTTGGAATGGTGTCGCTGCTTTCGTAGTCGAAAAAGGAACACCAGGACTGAAAATGGGGAAAAAGGAAATAAAAATGGGTGTTCGAGCTTCGCATACGGCACAAGTCATCCTAGAAGATTGCCGAATTCCGTTGGAAAACCGCTTAGGTGGTGAACCTGGGGAACCGACTCACATTAGTGGTCTTGCTGCATTGAAAATGCTAGAACGCACGCGACCGTCTGTTGGAGCTGCAGCATTAGGAATTGCAAGAGCTGCGTACGAATATTCGCTTGAATATGCAAAAGAGCGTAAACAATTTGGTAAACCAATTATTAAAAATCAGGCGATTGCTTTTAAGTTAGCTGATATGGCTACAGAAATTGAAGCCGCTCGATTACTGCTGTGGAAAGCAGGTTGGCTCGTTAAAAATAACCAGCCGTTTGCTCGTGGTGAAGGAAGTATGTCAAAGTTGTACGCCGGAGATGTCGCCGTAAAAACAGCAACTGAGGCGATCCAAATTTTAGGTGGCTACGGTTATAGCCGAGAATATCCTGTGGAGAAATGGCTGCGTGATGCGAAAATCTATCAAATCTGGGAAGGAACAGCGGAAATTCAGCGCTTAGTAATTTCGAGAATGATTGAACAAAATGGCTAAAAGAGGTTAGAGGAGAAGCTTCCAAAAAGTAGGAGGGGACAATTTGTTGAATAATAGATGGTTAAATTTTTACCCGGAAAATGTTCCATCGACAATCGAAATTCCGTCCATTTCCGTCTATCAGTTATTAGAAAGAACTGCAATTGACTATCCTGATCAATTAGCGGTCATAGACGAAAAGAAAGAATGGACGTACGAAACGTTAAAAAAGTATACGGACCGATTTGCAGCAGCTCTTCATCAGTCAGGTTTTCAAAGAGGGGATAAATTAGCGGTTATGCTTCCGAATTCTGCGGAATATATCATTTCCTATTACGCAGCTCTTCGTCTAGGTGGAATCGTTGTTCAAGTGAACCCGCTGTATCAATCCAGTGAACTCGAGTACTTATTTGTAAATTCTCAGGCACGATGGTTTGTTGGAAATGATATTCAGCGGCCTAAAATAAAAGCGCTTCCAAACGAGGGTATTATTAGATCAATTTACGTTACAAAGGAAATGGTATTCGAAGGCGAACAAAGTTTTTATGAAATGATCCTTGATACGAACCATATTGACCTTCCCGAAGTAGACATTGATCCGAAAGAAGATGTCGCCGTTTTACAATACACAGGGGGCACAACCGGACGCAGCAAAGGCGTCATGCTAACTCATTATAACCTCATCGCGAACGTTCATCAAAGTTATGTGTTTTCCGATGGTTTTTTTGAAAGGCCCGGTGAACGAATTTTAAGTGTTACGCCATTCTTCCATGTGTATGGGATGACAGGTGCGATGAACTTAACCATTTTTGGAGCAGGGACGATTATTTGTATGAAACGATTTACGATTGAACAGACGTTAGAGTACATGGAAAAATATCGACCGACATTCTTCCCAGGTGTGCCGACGATGTATATCGCCTTACTCCGTCATCCTAGAGCAACCAAAGAATTATTATCGAGCATGAAAGTGTGTAATAGCGGTTCTGCACCTATGCCAGTTGAAGCGATGAAAGAATTTGAAGCTAAGACGGGTGCTGTGATCGTTGAGGGCTATGGCCTTTCAGAAGCGGCACCAATTACTCATCGAAATCCAGTGACTGGTTTAAAAAAGGCTGGAAGTATTGGGATCCCTATGCCTAATACTGATAGTAAAATCGTGGATCGTGAAACAGGTACAACTGAACTCCCCCCTGGTGAAGTGGGTGAACTCATTATTAAAGGTCCTCAAGTAATGAAAGGCTATTGGAGCAATGAAAGCGAAACGATGATGGCCATTCTCGACGGTTGGTTATACACAGGAGACTTAGCGAAAATGGACGAAGATGGTTATTTTTATATTGTTGGGCGGAAAAAGGATTTGATCATCGCTAGTGGATACAACGTATATCCAACAGAAGTAGAGGATGTTTTATATCAACATCCGGCCGTTTCAGAAGCTTGTGTTTTTGGTGTCGCGGATCCGTACCGCGGAGAAACCGTTAAGGCAGCCCTTGTTTTAAAAGATGAGTACTCAGCGGTCACTGAAGCTGAAATCGTTAATTGGTGCTCAAAACATTTAGCCGCATATAAAGTTCCTAAACACATTTCTTTTAGAAAAGAATTACCTAAAACAGCTGTCGGAAAAATATTAAGACAAAGCCTGATTGCTGAAGAAACAGCATTACATCTAGAAGGAGAGATCAGATGAAGACAGAAGATATTAAGAAAATTAGTGTCATAAGTTCCAAGGCAATGGGTTCATAAATTGCAATGGTTTGTGCGCTTCACGGATAAAGAAGTGACATTACGGCTTGTAAAATCATAACGACATTAATCTATAAACTGCAGCGAAGAAACGAACGATACGGAATAGCTACTCTATGTGTTGGCTGGGGCAAGGAATTGCGATTTTTAATTGAATATCTTAATAGTTGATCAGTATTCCTGTTTTACTGGCGCTAAGACTCTTACTTCATATTGTTAATGAAGTAGAAAAGGCTACTGAAGAGATAGCGCCAGTAGGAATGGTGGAAAACCACCAGTAAAAAAAGTTTCATTTTATTACAGCTGTTCATCGATCTCTTTTTCTACTAAAAAACTTTGTAAGCCCTTACATTTCTGAGTTATCTAGATGTGTAGTGATTTTATTGATGAGACCTAGTCTCAAAGAAGAGGAGAGTCGCCAATGTTAGCAAAAAATATAAACCGTGAAACTAAAGTCATTGAAGTCGAAAAACCGAAGAAAAAAGAAATGTGGGCCTATGGTGTTGGCAGCTTCGGTATCTTTGCTGTTTGGAGTTTAATGGGATCTTTTTTAACCTATTTCTATACAGATGTAGCGGGAATTGCAGCCGGAGTCGTTGGTACACTTATGTTAGTAGCTAGATTATTTGATGGATTTACCGATTTAGGAATGGGTTCATTAGTCGATCGCACGAAGTCAAAATACGGAAAGGCAAGACCATGGATCCTTTGGATGTCCGTTCCACTTGGGATCATGACGGTGTTACTGTTTACTGTGCCTGATACAGGTACAACAGGGAAGATCGTCTACGCCTATATAACCTACCTATTATTTGTTTTTGTGTATACGGCTGTCTCCATTCCGTATAAAACACTACTTGGAGTGATGACACAGCATCAGCATAGTCGTTCTTTATCAAATATTTATGCCGCCATTTTTATTTTAAGCGGAAACCTTCTTGTCGTTACATTAACACAACCGTTAGCCGCAAAAATCGGCTGGACGATGCTCGCGGTTCTATATGGGGTTCTTACCGTAGTTTCTCTTTTTGTAACATTTGCTTTTGTAAAAGAAAGAGCTTCCGTCGTTGTTCAGGAAAAAGAAAGTGAAAAAATTCCGTTTAAAGCTGGATTTAAAGCATTATTTAAAAATAAATATTGGTTAATCATTACTGGGTTCTGTCTCACGTATTACGCAACTATCGGTTTAACGCAAGGAGGAGCCTTGTATTATGCTCAATTTATCATTGGGAATATTAATTATTTTCCATTGATTGGCCTATCTTCAGCCTTACCGATGCTAATTGGGGTATTATTCCTCGGTCCAATCGTTAGAAAGTTTGGAAAGCGTAATGTTGCTTTAGTTGGTGCGCTTGTCTTTATTACAGGACAAGTGATCAAGCTCATCGACCCTTCAAACTTGATGATCTTTTTATCAGGTCACGTATTAGTAGGTTTTGGTGTAATGCCTGGCATCGCTTTAATATTTGCTATGATTAATGACACGATTGAGTATGGTGAATTAAAATCAGGATTGAGAACAGAAGGACTGATCAATAGCGGGGCGAGTTTTGGAACAAAAGTAGGTACGGGTATCGGTTTAGCGCTTATTGGTTGGTTACTAGGATTTGGAGGGTATATTGGAGGCGCCGCTGAACAATCAGCTTCAGCCATGACCATGATCCTCGCATTAAATCTTTATATTCCACTCGCTCTAGGAGTCATTCAAGTTATTCTCCTTTGGTTATTTAAAGTGGATAAATATTACACAGACATCCTTGCACAGCTTCAAGCGCGTAGAGACGGTGGGAATTAAGTAGTCACTAACGTCGATGAAAGTGTCCGCATATTTTCATCTGCTTCAAAATGGGAACCGGAATAACTTCCGGAGTGAACTATTTGAAAAAAGTACTAGACCAGCGCTTTTTCCCAGAGTTGTGGGATTTGCGGACGGAATTGTAAAACTACAGAATCATTAGGTGAAAGACCGCTATTGTGCGGTCTTTTCATTTTGGAAAGCGTTCTAACATTGATTCGTACGAAGGATGACGGAAATGGTCCTAGAGAGGAATAACGGTATTCTTATGTTTCCGTAAAATTATAGAAAAAACTTTTAATGAGAAAAACTTAAGAAGTGCAGTTAAAATGTTCACCAAATAGCAACACCTTTTGTGAAGTTCTTCACAATTCCTTTAAATTTAAACGGTATTTTTACTTCAAGAGCAGTAAGATCCAAAAGATTATATTAAAGGCAGGGGTTACAACATGAGAATTCAACCATTTTTAATTTTTATTGGTGTTGCACTGTTTATCATTATTCTAATAGGATGCTCAACGAATGACCAAAGCGCATCTGTGAGCGCAGATTCAAACGTCGATAGAACCGAGTTAGTCCAAATTGCTTCGTTTGCTTTGGAAGGATGTACTAGTTGTGACGATGCAAAAGAGGTCCTATCAGAATTAGAAGAAGAATTTACAGATTTGAATTTTATCCAGTATAACGTAATTAATGATGTAGATGTTGTGAATGATTATGGCGTAAAAGAACACCCGACAGTATTATTTTTGAATAGTAATGGTGAAGAGCTAAAGCGGTTAGAAAAAGAGACAGAACTTGATCTGTACAGAGAAGCAATTGAGTTTTTACAAACAAATGAGGTTGAACCTATCGTACCTCAAAGTAACTCAAATCAAGAAAATAGCATATTAATTTCCATTTTTTCTGTGAATGAGGACGATGGAAAATACGTAGAGATTCCTAGATTTGTAAAATATAACTCTGAGGTTCGCTATCCGCGTATCTCTGCCATTCAAGAGCTTCTAGCAATCAAAACCAAATTACCAGAACAATTGTCAAGCCCCATCCCTGATGACGTTGAATTTGTTAAGATCGACGGGGCAGATGGAGTGACAATTGTTACAGTGTCTAATCATTTCGATCAATATTTAGGAACGACTATTGGGCAACAAACGGAAGAATTAATTGCACTCACGCTATTATCGTTTGATGGTGTAGAAAAAGTCCAAATGGTCAACGAAACATATGAGGGAGATATACTAACTGAGGAATTATTAGTTAAGAAAAAATCGCAAAATCAAAAATTCATATTTGAACATGATGATGAGTGGATTCCCATCATCGGTGTTGATGAATACAATACAAATATTTTAAACCAACATGATTTAGAAAAAATCCCGTGCTTTTGCGGGTGTGGGGAAATTGGTCACAAAAGTAATCACAACTGTTTCTTCACCTACAATGAAAGTGGACAGAGAATGTTAGAAAAGCACGGAGAGTTTTGTCAAGTATGTTTAGATTTAACTAACATTTACGTCGAGTTGAAAGACGAAGGAAAGACCCTTCAGGAAATAAGAGAATATATTGATCGTATGTTTGAAGGTTACATTCCGACAGAAACTCCACAGCCTTAAACTATTGAGGGCAGCTATTAAGAGATTTTCTCTAGTAGTTGCTCTTTTTTATGTGGAGGCGGTTTTTATAAATTTGTGTATTGCAGTGGTTTTAAAAAGATAAACAAAAAATTTTTAGATAAAAACATTTAATTCCATTTTGTATGGTTTCTAAAAAACACCGTTAACAAAGGGTTTTTGGTAAAAAATGAAGTTGGATTCTTTAACCATGTAAAGAATTTAAGCGGTAATGTAAGCGCTTGCAAAGATGTTTTTATTTTACTATCATTCGAATTAACGTGCGGTTTATTTTGAATTTTCAGTAATTGATGGGAGGCTTTTACCTATGGCTAAAAATGCATTTGAAGTGAACAAACAGACAGAGAATGAAGTGTTTCCAGTTGAAAGTATTCATCACTTGGAATTATACGTTGGAAATGCAAAGCAGGCGGCTTATTTTTTCTGTAACGCTTTTGGGTTTGAAATTACATCTTATCGAGGTCTTGAAACGGGAACCCGCGATCTCGTCTCATATGTTCTACAGCAAGAAACCATCCAGTTAGTTGTGACCGGATCACTGAAAGATGATACCGAAGTGGCGTCATTTGTAAAATTACACGGGGACGGCGCGAAAGATATTGCTTTAAAAGTGTCGAGTGTCGATCAAGCTTATGAGGGAGCAGTTAAGCGCGGGGGTATTCCGGTTCGAGCGCCTTGGAAAGAAAGTGACGAAAACGGTACTGTGAAAAAAGCGATCGTCGGTACGTACGGAGACGCGATCCATACGTTAATTGAGATCGTTGATTATAACGGCTGTTTCTTACCTGGGTATCAAGTTTACGAAGGAAATAACCATTCCACATCAACGGGACTTGTTGGTATAGATCATGTGGTCGGAAATGTAGAAAGTATGGAAGAGTGGACAACATATTATGAAAAAGTATTTGGCTTCCAAGTTTTAAAGCATTTTGATGATGAGGATATTTCTACCGACTATTCAGCCTTAATGTCGAAAGTAATGACAAACGGAACAGGCCGTATCAAGTTTCCAATCAACGAACCAGCAGAAGGTAAACGCAAGTCACAAATCCAGGAATACTTAGATTTTTACAATGGACCAGGTGTGCAACACCTTGCACTACTTACGAATGACATTATCTCAACAGTAAAAGCCTTAAGGGAAAACGGAATTGAATTCCTTGATACACCCGCTGCTTACTATGAAGACCTGAGTGCACGTGTCGGTGACATTGATGAAGATTTGAAAAAACTACAAGAGCTTAGTATTTTAGTAGATCGTGATGATGAAGGCTACCTGCTGCAAATCTTCACAAAACCAATCGTGGATAGACCAACACTATTTATTGAAATCATTCAGCGAAAAGGAGCAAGAGGCTTCGGCGAAGGAAATTTCAAAGCCCTATTTGAATCCATTGAACGTGAACAAGAGCGACGTGGAAATATTTAAGGATTGGTCGCGAATATATATAAAGAGGGGGTCTTAAAAAGAGGAGCGCATTTAATAAGACAAAGATTAGGAGATTCCACTAACCAATGTGAGGGTGAGAGGGAGTGGATTGCACTAGAGGGAAAAATTAGGTAATTCCGCTAACGGATATGGCCGTTTCGTTCGCGCTTGAGGGAAATACTAGGAGATCTCGCTATACAAAGTGGCTGTTTCGTTAGCACTAGAGGGAAATACTAGGAGATCCCGCTATACAAAGTGGTTGTTTCGTTAGCACTAGAGGGAAATACTAGGAGATCCCGCTATA
>NZ_JBYCKM010000004.1:0-168929 GCF_057473385.1 Alkalihalobacterium sp. TH-98
CACCCCAGACACCCTTGTCTTAAGCTAACTGTTACTACTGCCTTCACAGTTCGGGACTTGAACCCTAGAGAATGTGCGCATGCCTGGCGCACATAAAAAAGCAGACTAACCAAAGCTAGCCTGCTCTACAATATATCTATAACTTAGTATTGAACTAGGTAGTACTTCTTTTTCCCGCGACGAATAATCGTAAATTGCCCTTCAATCTTATCTTCAGTTTGTAATAGTCGACCCACATCCGTACTTCTTTCACCATTGATGTAAATTGCACCGTTTTGAATATCTTCACGCGCTTGACGTTTAGAAGGTGATACTTTAGCTGCAACTAGTAAATCAACTAATGCCATATTTTCATCTTCACAAGTATAAGAAGGAACATCTTTAAAGCCTTGCTTGATTTCATTAGCACTCAAGTTCTTTATATCTCCACTAAATAAAGCATCAGAAATTCGAATCGCTTGTGCTAACGCATCTTCTCCATGAACAGTCTTAGTTAATTCCTCAGCAAGTCTGCGCTGTGCGAGACGTAAGTGCGGTTCTGTTTCAACTGCTTTTTCTAACTCAGTAATCTCATCGTGGGATAGGAATGTGAAGTATTTAATAAACTTAATAACATCACGGTCATCTGTATTGATTAGGAATTGGTAGAATTCATATGGTGTTGTTTTTTCTGGATCTAACCAAATGGCTCCGCCTTCTGTTTTTCCAAACTTAGTCCCGTCTGCTTTAGTAACTAGAGGGATCGTGAAACCAAACGCTTTCTCTTGATCACCTAATGATTTTCTAATCAATTCTAAACCTGCTGTGATATTTCCCCATTGGTCACTTCCACCAATTTGAAGCTTACAATTTTCATTTTGGTATAAATTAAGAAAATCGTACGACTGTAAGATCATATAGCTAAACTCAGTAAATGAAATTCCTGAAGAGATACGTGACTCTACAGAATCTTTAGCTAGCATATAGTTAATCCCAAAGTTCTTACCTACATCTCTTAAAAACGTAATAACATCCAGTTTGCCGATCCAATCGTAGTTATTCACTAACTTAGCCCCGGCTTCACCTTCAAAATCAAGAAAACGAGACAGCTGTCCTTTAATTCCTTCTGTAAATTGTTCAACGATCTCTTTTTCGTTTAACGTTCTCTCTGCTTTTTTACCGCTTGGATCACCAATAAGACCTGTAGCACCGCCAACAAGCGCTAGTGGCTTATGACCTGCCAATTGAAATCTTCTTAAGGTAAGGACTGTAAGCAGGTGTCCAATGTGCAAACTGTCTGCTGTAGGATCAAACCCACAGTATAACGTTACTTGCTCTTCACTTAGCTGCTTTGCTAACCCCTCCTCATCCGTCACTTGATTAACTAATCCTCGAAATTGTAAATCCTTTAATAACTCCATTTGTTCCACTCCTATTTTTTTATAAATGTTAGTCTTGAATTAGCTATATTGAATACCATTTAATGATAACGTTTGATTTAGAACATCGTTAAGTTCATTCTAAAAATTTTTTAACCAGTCCTCAAATCAACAATGGCATAAAAAAATAGCTGATAAATAAAAAAAGCCCTTCAAAAAGGGACGAGACATCTCGCGGTACCACCCTTCTTGAAGAACATTAATCTTCCACTTCACATGATAACGGAATAAATCCGCTGTTATGAACAGCCATAACAGATTGCTCCTAGTTTGTAATTCATAGTTACTCTTTGTACCGATTCGCACCACCCATCGGCTCTCTAAAACAGGGAGAGACTACTACTGAAAACTAATCCATGCAATAAATATTTATTATTCTTATCTTTTTAACATAATTATTTTCCAATGTCAATCTTTGACTGTACAATGTGACAGAAAAACCATATTAATGACAAATTTAAATATGGTATAATATTGTTTGAAGTTTAGGAGGTTCTTATCTATGAGAAATCTATTAAATACTTTAAAGAGTAAATGTGAACGGGTTGTTAACTTCTTAAGACACAAAAAAATCTTAAGTAACCTCGATATTACATATCAAGTCGTTTGGAACTTATTCTTAGTTTTTCTTGTATTTGGGGTTATTTCACTATTTTTTGTAGGTGGTGCAGGAGCTGGCTTCTTTGCGTCCCTTGTCAAAGATGAACAATTAAGAAGTTATGAAGCCATGAAAAAAGACATTTACAATTATGAGGAAGTAAGTGAAATATATTTTGCTAATGATGTCTACCTAGGTGAACTTCCTACCGATCTAGAACGACGGGAAATTCCTTTGGAAGATATTTCTCCTCATCTCATTAATGCTATTATTGCCACAGAAGACGAATATTTTTATGAACATGAAGGAATTGTACCAAAAGCAATTATGCGTGCAACCTTCCAGGAATTTACCAACGCTTCCCTGCAAACTGGTGGAAGTACACTTACTCAACAATTAGTAAAAAACCAAATATTAACGAGCGAAGTCTCTTTTGACCGGAAAGCTCGTGAAATCGTACTTGCAATGCGCTTAGAGCACTTTTTTGAGAAAGATGAAATACTCGAAGCATACTTAAACATTGTACCGTTTGGAAGAAATGCAAACGGGCGAAACATTGCAGGTGTTCAAGCTGCTGCCCAAGGTATTTTCGGTGTTGATGCTAAGGATTTAAATATTCCACAAGCGGCATTCATTGCAGGATTACCTCAAAGTCCTTTTGGGTACACACCGTTTTATCGCAGTGAAGGAAAAGTGGTAGTTAAAGAAAATCTAGACCCTGGTATTAACCGGATGAAAACAGTTCTCAGAAGAATGTATGAAGGTGGACATATTACTGAGCAAGAATATCAAAAAGCATTAAATTATGATATTCGTGCCAATTTAACAGAAGCAACACCAAGTATAAGAGATGAATATCCGTATATAGCCGATGAAGTTGTTGAGCGAGCGATAAGCATTTTAACTAACCAATATATTTTAGAAGATGGTATTGAACTTGAACAGTTAGATGCCGAAGAAAGATTGGAAATCATTAATAAACATGCAGCCCAAGCTCGAATTGACTTACGACAGAATGGATATCGCATTCATACTACGATTGATAAAGAACTCCACGATGCGATGAATGAAGCGATAAAAGATGAACGCTTTTTCGGACCCAAAAATGATCTTGGCGAACCGGAAGAAGTAGGTTCGATCTTAATTGAAAACCGAACAGGAGCCATTTTAGGATTTGTCGGTGGTCGAGATTTTGAACGCGAACAGCTAAACCATGCAACAAATGCCCGTCGTTCAAACGGATCAACAATGAAACCACTTCTCGCTTATGGGCCGGCGATGGATATCGGTGCTATTCAGCCTGGACATATCATTCCTGATATTCCTACAAATTACAAAAATGGGAACAGTCCCGTTTCGAACTTTAATAATTCATATCGTGGATTAATAACTGTTAGAGAAGCACTTAAAACTTCTCAGAACACGACAGCTGTTCGCAGCCTATGGATGTCACCGCACGAAAAAAATCGAGAAACTCTTTTAAAAATGGGCTTCAGATTAAATCCTGGAGAGCCATATGAGTCAGCCGCCCTAGGAGCGATTGATCACAATGTGACTGTAGAAGGAAATACAAATGCTTATGCTACATTTGCCAATGGTGGAAAGTACATTCCTTCATATATGATTGATAGAATTGAAACGAAAGATGGCGAAACTGTTTTCGAACATCAAATCGAAGAAGTCGAAGTGTTTTCACCACAAACATCCTACTTAATGATTGATATGATGCGTGATGTTTTACGTGGAGGTACTGCAAGCTCTTTACCAGGACGATTAAAATTCCGTGCAGATTGGGCTGGTAAAACAGGAACGTCCCAGCGCTTCCACGACATTTGGTTTGTTGCTACAAATCCAAATGTTACGATGAGTGTATGGGTCGGTTATGATACACCTCGTCCTGTTAGTACAAATCGTATAGCTGGACTAAGCTACAGCCAACGTACACAACAAATTTGGGCTAACATTGCAAATGCAGCTTATGATGTTCGACCGGAAGTCATGTCCCCAGGCCATAACTTCCAAATGCCGGATGGAATTGTTTCAAGAGCCATATGCGGCGTATCTGGACTGCTTCCTTCTGATCTGTGTAAAGAAGCTGGTCTAGTGAAAACGGACCTCTTTAATGCTAAATTTGCGCCAACTAAAGTGGATGACAGCTTACAAAAAGTGAATTACGTATTAATTGATGACCAACCGTATGTTGCTCTAGAAAATACACCTTCAGAATTCACTTTTAGCGGCGTTATGATTAAAGAACAATATTTAGAGACATATAGACAAAGCCAGTCTCTTCAAAATCAGTTAAGCAATGTGATACCTGATCGAAAAGCAAAACATAACGGCAAACAGCCAGCAGCTGTAACCAATGTCAGCTTAAACGGTTCAACATTAAGTTGGGCTAAACAAAATGAAAATGACATCGTTGGATACCGTATATATCAAGCACCAAATGGGTCTGATCAATTTACGCGCGTTGCAAGTGTTAAAGGAAGTGGTGCTACGTCCCACAACATTAATTCAGGTTCTTATGCCTACTATGTAACTGCGGTTGACGTTGCAGGAAAAGAATCTCCTGCTTCGAATATTGCTAAAGGTGATAATTGGAGTGCTGAACCACCGAAAGAGGAAAAAGAAGAAAAAGAGCCTAAAGAAGATAAGAAAGAAGATGAAGATAAAAAGCCAAAACCACCTTCCGTTGACAACGGTGATTCTAGAAATCCGTCAACACCAAAACCTCCTTCAGAGTCAGGTGGAAGTGAAAATAATGGTTAATATTAAAGAGGCTGATAATATATCAGCCTCTTCTTTTTGATTATTCACTACCTTTATTTATTATCGACTCAACCGAGACTAAAAAAGAGACTAACCGCAGTTAGCCTCCCTTCTATTAATCTTCCATTGTAGATAAATCACCAGTTGGTAAATCAAGTTCCCAAGCTTTAAGAACACGGCGCATAATTTTTCCACTTCTTGTTTTCGGAAGTTTTTCACGGAATTCAATTTCACGCGGTGCTGCATGTGCTGCAAGACCTTTTTTCACGAAGTTACGAATCTCCTCGATTAGTTCATCATTTTGTTCATAACCTTCTCGTAAAGCGATAAAGGCTTTAATAATCTCCCCGCGGACAGGATCTGGCTTACCAATAACGCCCGCTTCTGCTACAGCTGGATGCTCGATTAATTTACTTTCTACTTCAAATGGACCCACACGCTCACCAGCTGTCATAATAACATCATCAATTCGGCCTTGGAACCAGAAATAACCTTCTTCATCCATATATGCCGAGTCACCTGAAACATACCATCCGTCAATTTCAAAATAACTTTGGTACTTTTCTTCATTATTCCAAATCGTTCTCATCATAGACGGCCAACCTTTAGCAATTGCTAAGTTCCCCATACGATTTGGCGGTAATTCGTTTCCTTGATCATCAATAATAGCTGCTTTTACTCCTGGAATTGGTTTACCCATTGATCCTGGCTTAATATCCATACAAGGATAGTTACAGATAAGCTGAGCGCCTGTTTCAGTCATCCACCAAGTATCATGGATACGCAGATCGAACACTTTAGATCCCCAACGTACTACTTCAGGGTTTAGCGGTTCACCAACAGACAGAATATGGCGGATCTTTGATAAATCATACTGCTTCACAAGCTCATCGCCAGCACTCATAAGCATACGGAACGCAGTTGGTGCACTGTACCAAACAGATACTTGATAACGCTGTAATGTCTCATACCAGTCTTGCGGGCTGAAACGTCCTCCACGAATGACGTTGGTTACACCACATAACCACGGACCAAAAATTCCATATGATGTTCCTGTTACCCAGCCTGGATCAGCCGTACACCAGTATACATCATCATCTTGTAAATCTAGTACCCATCTAGCTGTTTGGTAGTGTTGAATCATTGCGTTATGGACGTGAAGTACCCCTTTTGGCTTTCCTGTTGAACCAGAAGTGTAATGCAGAATTAATCCATCTTCACGATCTACCCATGTAATTTCTAATTCACTGCTTGCTTCTTGCATTAATTTATTGAAGTCCTTAATTGGACCTTCTTCTTTTACATTATCACCAATAATAAATACAGTTTCTAGATTTGGAAGATCCCCGACTGGTACACGCTCAAGAAGATCTGGTGTAGTTATCAATACTTTTGCGGCACTATCCTCAAGACGATCCCGTACAGCTCCCTCCATAAATGCTTCGAATAGTGGACCAACAATAGCACCTAGTTTAAGAGCGCCAAGTACAGAAAAATATAGTTCTGGAGATCGTGGCATAAAAATAAATACGCGGTCCCCTTTCTCTACCCCTGCGCTTTTTAAAACATTACCTGCACGGTTAGACATTTGACTCATTTGTTCAAATGTATACTTCTCATCACGCTTTGCGTCACTATAGTACAGTGCTACTTTATTTTTTTTATCAGATAAGGCATGACGATCGATGGCTTCAAATGCCATATTTACCTTACCAGTTCTACTCCAAGAAAATTCCTTTTCAACTGTACTCCAATCAAAGTTTGCAGCTGTTTCTTTATAACTTACTAGATTGTGGTTTCCTTTCGTTGCTGGAAGCGCTTGCACGTTCATTTATCATCTTCCTCCCTATATGTATTTCCCTACTTTCTTAATTTATTATATTATAGTTAGAATATTTCTTCAATTATTATTTGCAGTTTTGGAATAATAACACTTTATTGACTAGATTTATTTATTTTAACTTTTTGTGTCAATTGTTGGATGCAACGCTTTTGTAATATGATTCATGTATAATGATGATAACGTAACGGAAACAATAATTTTTTAGTTTTTTAAAAGGTGGTTACCACATTGAACCATGTAAAAACGTATTATAAAACAGAAATTCCATTTGAAGATCGAACGATTGTGATTGAAGGTCCGATAAGCGGATCAGAAATTGAAAGATTGGATTTTCACCACGGTTTAACTGCTTTTAGAGTTCCAGAACAGCAAAAAAAAGCTTTAGTTGGAATTGCTGATTTGCCAGAGGGCAGAATTAATATTGCAAGAGATGGAAATCAAATTATCGGATATGTAACTTTTGTATATCCTGATCCTCTAGAGCGCTGGTCAGAAGGAAACATGGAGAACCTAATTGAATTAGGTGCAATTGAAGTTGCCAGGGAGTACCGCGGGATACAAATAGGGAAAAACCTGCTCAGATTATCTGTAATGGATGATGCAATGGAAGACTACATCCTAATTACGACTGAATACTATTGGCATTGGGATTTAAAAGGAAGCGGCTTATCGGTTTGGGACTACCGCAAAGTCATGGAAAAGATGATGAATGCCGGCGGACTCGTTTGGTATGCTACCGACGATCCTGAAATATGTTCACATCCAGCAAATTGCCTCATGGTTCGTATCGGCAGTCGTGTAGATACAGAGTCGATTGAGAAGTTTGACCGATTACGTTTTAAGAATCGTTTTATGTACTAATTTCAAAAATGTAAAGAAGTTATAGTATGTGTTCAAAAAGGAGTATTTTTGTTTCCAATGAAAGGGTGCTTACAAATGATTGTGGAAGAAATTATGAGTACAGACATTACTACCTTAAAGATTACAGCAACCATTCAAGATGCTATTGAAATGATGAATAAAAACCGAATCCGCCATATTCCAATTGTAGATGATGAAATGCATATCCTTGGAATTGTAACTAATCGCGATGTTCGTGATGCTAGTCCATCTATTTTTCATGCAGACGAACATAAAGAAGACTTTTTAAAACCAGTATCTGAAATTATGACAAAAGATGTAATTACTGCCCATCGACTCGACTTTGTTGCTGAAGTTTCTGCTATTTTTTACGAGCATAACATCGGCTGTTTACCTATTACTGAAGAAGATAAATTAATTGGAATTATTACAGAGACAGATATTCTCCATACATTAGTCGAATTAATGGGAGCACATCAACCTAGTTCACAAATCGACGTCCTAGTTGAAAATATTACCGGAAAACTTGCCGACATCGCTTATATTTTCAAAGAAAGAAAAGTTAATATAACGAGTGTACTCGTTTACCCGTATAATGATGATCCCAACTTTAAAGTCTTAACGTTTCGTGTACAAACGATGGATCCAAGGGGGATTATTGAAGCAATCGAAAAAGAAGGCTATAAAGTGCTTTGGCCAAACATTCCAGGTATAGGCCTATGAATAAAGATGTAGCATTTATTTATTCCGAAGATCAACTTTCCTATAAGTTTAGTAAGGATCATCCCTTCAACCATTTAAGATTAAATCTCGTATACGATATGTTAAAAAAATTAAATGCTATTGATGATAATCAAATTGTTAAGCCAAGGATGGCAACCGATGAAGAAATTGCTCTAATTCATGATAAAGCTTATATTGATGCTGTTAAAGCAGCCGGTAAGGGTGAATTAAGCATTGGGATTGCCAATAATTATGGTCTTGGGACTGAAGATACTCCAATGTTTGAGAATATGCACGAAGCAGCTTGCCTTCTCGTCGGCGGAACACTCACCGCTTGTGATCTCGTCATGGAAAATAAAGTGAAACATGCGATGAATTTAGGCGGTGGTCTTCACCACGGATTTCGTGGAAAGGCATCAGGCTTTTGTATTTATAATGACAGTTCCATAGCAATTGAGTATATGAAACAGAAGTACGGTGCGAGAGTGCTTTACGTTGACACGGACGCTCATCATGGCGATGGTGTTCAGTGGGCCTTTTATGATGACCCAGACGTTTGCACCTTTTCTATTCACGAAACGGGCCGATACTTATTCCCAGGAACAGGCCATGTAAGTGAAAAAGGCCAAGGTGAAGGTTACGGCTTTTCTATTAATATACCATTAGATGCATTTACTGAAGATGAATCGTTCATGAAAGCCTATGAAACTGCTTTTCGTGAAGTGATTGAGTTTTTTAAGCCAGATGTCATTATTACTCAAAACGGTGCAGATGCTCATTATTATGATCCCTTAACTCATCTGTGTTCGACAATTGAGACCTATCGCTTTATCCCTAAGTTAGCTCATGATTTAGCCCATGAATATTGTGATGGACGCTGGATTGCCGTAGGCGGCGGCGGTTACGACATATGGAGAGTTGTACCGCGTGCTTGGTCGATGATTTGGTTAGAAATGACAAACCAACTTCACTTAGCACAAGGCCCACTCCCTCAAGCATGGATAGACCAATGGAAAGATCAAGCGCCTGTAGCTTTAACTACAACATGGGAAGACCCTGAGAACCTATATCCAGAGATCCCCAGGAAACCAGAGATTGTAGAAAAAAATCAGAAGACAGTAGAGAAAGCCCTCTATCATATACGCCGAGAAATGAAAACGCAATCATGATAGAAAAGCGGAAGGAGCCTGCTTATCGGCGACAAGCGCTGGAGGGCCAGCAATAAGTGGCTCGCTCTTTAGACACGCTTGATGGACCGAAGCGACCTCGAGCCGATGGCGCCTGGAGCTAGACAGATGAAAAGTGGAAAATAACAGGTAGGGCAGACCCTTACCTGTTATTTTTGAGTGATGTAAACATGGACAACCTTACTCCATATGCTCTAACATGGCCTTAACGATAAAATTCGATTGTTTGGCTGCTACCTCCACAAATTCATTAAAGCTCATCTTAGCTTCGCCATTTGCTTTGTCAGAAATCGAACGAATAATGACATAAGGAATGTCATTTAGCATCGCAGCTTGAGCAACTGCTGAACCTTCCATTTCAACACAAGCTCCTGAAAATGTATCTTGAAGCTCCTGAACCAATTCCTGACTCGCAATGAACTGGTCTCCGCTTAATATTCGTCCTTTAACAACTTGGATATTTAATTGTTCCGATGCTTTTGTTGCTAACTCAATAAGTGAGGCGTTTGCAGGAAAGTCAGACGTGTGTTCAAACATTGGAATTTCTCCACGTTTGAACCCTAATGGACTTGCATCAATGTCATGCTGAAGTGCACTCGTTGATATTACAATGTCACCAACATTTAAGTTGGGATCAAGGGCTCCAGCTACACCCGTGAAGATAATCTTCTCCGTTTCAAAATGATCAATTAAAATTTGGGTAGTCAGCGCCGCATTAACTTTCCCTACTCCCGATTTACAAAGAACAATTTTATGCTTCCCCATCGTTCCTGAATAGAAAGTAATTCTTGCAATTTTCCTTTCACTCTCAATATCCATTTCTTCTTTCATCAGTTCAATTTCTTCACTCATTGCACCAATAATTCCAATGACCATACATAAGCCCTCCAACTCTAATCGCTTTCATTAGTATAATGTCTGTGGTTTAAGACGGACTAACTTCACCCGTTCATTTAGTCATAACCTATACGAATATGCTTATTATATATTAGTTTCACTTGATTTATCAGTCATCCTACTAATAAAGCAAAAAAAGGCGACCAAATGAATGGCCAGCCTTAAAATGTATCTTCAGCGTCATATGCAGGGTCAGAAATTACAATGACCACCCGACGGTTAGTTTGTAAGTTCTCAACGGATGTGTTAGGCACAACTGGACGTGTATCCCCATATCCTGTTGCTATAAAACGATTGGGCTCGAGATTGTGATTGTCTACAAGGTAACGAATAACACTGCTAGCGCGAGCACCAGATAGTTCCCAATTGGAAGGATAACGAAACGTTGAAATCGGTCTAGAATCGGTATGCCCTTCAACCTTGACCATATTTGGAATAGCCACTAACAATGTACCGACTTTGTCCAAAAACGGTTTAGCATCTGCCAAGACATCCGCTTCAGCTGTAGCAAATAACGTTCGCTCTTGTAAAACAAGTACGACCCCGCGATCATCACGAGTTGCTGATATTAATTCGGTTAGTTCATTCGTCTCCAGGAATTCTTGTACTTCTTCTAAAAGCTCATCCATGTTAACATCTTGTTCTTCACCAAATTTTCCTTCATCAAAAGGATCTTTGCGCTGTTCGCCTCTTTCTTCTCTCGGTGTCTCAAATTCAATCGCTGACGGAAGGAAGTCTAGAACTTGCCGCTGTTGAAACGATTCTGCAATCGCTCTGAATTTTTCAGCATCGACTACAGACATTGAAAATAATAGAATAAAGAATACTAGAATAAGAGTCATTAAATCCGAAAAAGTGACCATCCATTTTGGAGCACCCTTCTCTTCTTTAGGACGTCTACGATTCAACATTTAAATCACTCGTCTCTTCGTTGACATCTACTTTTTTACCTTTTGGAATAAAAGCACTTAATTTCTCTTCCAAAATTTTCGGATTTTGACCTGATTGAACACCAATGACTCCTTCAACGATAATTTGTTTCACAAACACTTCTTCTTCAGTCTTATTTTCCAATTTAGCAGCAATTGGTAAGAACACTAGGTTAGCTAAAACCGTTCCATATAAGGTCGTTAATAATGCGACAGCCATATTAGGTCCAAGCGTCGATGGATCATTTAAGTTTTGCAACATAAGGACAAGACCGATTAAAGTACCAATCATCCCCCAAGCAGGAGCATATTCTCCCATCTTTAAGATGATTGCTCTTCCTTTACGATGCCTTTCTTCCATGGCAACTACTTCAGCCATCATAATGTCCTTAATAACATCGGGTTCAATTCCGTCAACTGCAAGTAACACCCCTTTTTTAATAAAAGGGTCCTCTACTTCTTCTAATCCTGCTTCTAGTGCTAATAACCCTTCCCGCCTCGCTTTTCCTGACAAGTCTACAAATGTGTCGATTAACTTGTTTAAATCTCGCTCTTCGTGACGGAAAGCTTCCATAAATACTTTTGGCAGTAATTTCACGTCAGCTAACGTAAAATTGATCACCGTAGCAGCGATTGTCCCCCCAAAAACAATTAAGATTGAGGCAACTTGAATGAAAAATACAACTCCAGATGGACCAGAATTCGAGAAAATTGCTAATAATAGTACTGAAATCCCTAGAAAAATACCTATAACCGTTAAAATATCAAACTTCTTCATAATCCTCTCCCTGACTATGTCCACCTACCACTTAAGTCTAAGTGTTTGAGAGTTAACTTTCCTTTTGTACGGTAGAATTTCGAAACTCTATCCGATGTGGCAGGACGACAATATGGTCTGTAACTTCTTCTTTGTTCATAAATTTTGTTAATAACCGCATCGATACAGCCCCGATATCATACATAGGTTGTACAACTGTCGTTAACGTCGGGCGAACCATCGTTGCTAAACGAGTGTTGTCAAACCCGATGACTTCAAAGTCTTTTGGAACTTCAAATCCTCTGTCTTGGGCACCGTGTATAATACCAAGTGCCATTTCATCCGTTGAAGCAAAGATGGCGGTCGGTTTTTCTTCCATCTCTAAAAAGCTCTGCATCGCTTCAATTCCGGAATCATAAGTGTAATCACCAATTTTAATCATGTCTTCGTTAAAAGTTAAACCAGCTTCTTCAATTGCTTGACGATAGCCTGCAAACTTTTGATAGCCATTCACTGGATCTTCAAGTGGACCTGATAACATTCCAATCTTTTTATGGCCTTCTGATATTAAATGATTAATTGCATCATAAACAGCTTGTTGATAATCGATGACAACAGATGGAATCGTTTTTTCAGAGTCTAAAGTGGCTGCCAGTACAACAGGTACTGGAGAATTCTTAAATTGTGCAGCATGCTCGTCTGTAATTTGTCCACCCATGAAGACAATACCGTCCACTTGCTTTTCTAACAACGTATTAATCAGGCGAATTTCCTTTTCTTTGTTTTGATCTGAATTACATAAGATAATGTTATATTTATACATTGTCGCAATATCTTCAATTCCACGAGCTAACTCTGCAAAGAAAATACTAGATATATCAGGGATAATTACACCTACTGTAGTTGTTTTCTTACTAGCTAACCCTCTAGCTACAGCATTCGGCCGGTAACCGAGTTGTTCGATTGCTTCCATTACTTTTTTTCTTGTTGCAGGTTTTACATTTGGGTTTCCATTGACAACACGAGAAACGGTTGCCATTGATACTCCTGCTTCTCTTGCTACATCATAAATCGTTGTATTCACGATGATCCTCCTCTATATTAAATACCTAATTTAAAATGGTTTAATTGTATTGTTATCATACGATACATTAAGGAGGTTCCGCAATCTGTTTACAGTACTTATATCGACAACATTTTGATCATTTTTGAGCATAGATTTTAATTTTCCTGATTTTATGTAAAAATGTCGACAAGGCTCCTTAACGAACATAAACTTTCATATAATTAGCAATTTCCTTAACACTTATTTCCTATACTCTTCTTTGAAATGTTATTCTTTCTTTCCCGCAAAAAGAGACTGTCCCAAAAGGTCAGGCTCTCAAAGTTACGTAAGATCTAGTAAAGCTAACCTTCCGCTAGATCGGTGAGATGCCTGACTCTTTCATTTTGAGACAGCCTCGAATCATTTAAAATTAAAATTTGTATAACCCAGATTCTCTAAGATTGCTTACAAATTCGTTAAATTGACCGATATCCATTTGTTGTGCTGAGTCAGAAAGTGCGACTGCAGGATCAGGATGTACTTCTGCCATTACCGCATCAGCGCCGATTGCTAGTGCTGCTTTTGCAGTTGGAAGTAAAAGATCTCTACGTCCAGTAGAGTGAGTTACATCCACTAGTACCGGTAAGTGTGTTTCTTGTTTTAAAATCGGAACTGCTGAAATATCAAGTGTGTTACGGGTTGCTTTTTCGTACGTACGAATACCACGTTCACAAAGCATGATGTTTCCATTACCTTTAGAAATGATGTATTCTGCTGCATTGATGAACTCCTCAATAGTAGCTGAAAGTCCTCTCTTCAGTAGAACTGGTTTATTAACAGATCCTGCTGCTTTTAATAATTCAAAGTTATGCATGTTACGTGCACCAATTTGAATAACATCAATGTATTCAACAGCAACTTCAATATCTTCAGGTCGAACAATTTCACTGATAACAGCCATATCATACTCATCAGCTACACGTTTTAAGATTTGTAATCCTTCAAGTCCTAAACCTTGGAAATCATAAGGAGATGTACGAGGTTTAAATGCGCCGCCGCGTAATAATTTCATTCCTTGATCTTTCATCGCCTTGGCTACTGCAGCAACTTGCTCATAACTTTCAACAGCACATGGCCCCATTACGAGACGTTGTTGACCATCACCAATCAGTTCACCTTTAAGATCGATCACTGTATCTTCAGGATGTTTTTTACGAGATACAAGCAGGGCTTTTCTATTATCGTCTTCCTGTAATTCCAAACCTGCTTTAAAAATTTGTTTAAATAGATGTTGTAGTGTAGATGTTTCAAACGGTCCATTATTATTTTCAGCTATTAAATTAAGCATTTTTCGCTCACGAACCGGATCAAATCGATTTACACCTTGCTTATTTTTTACTTTACCGATTTCTTGAACCAAGCGGGCACGCTCATTAATTAGCTCTAACAGCTGTAAATTAACCTCATCTAACTTGTCTCTCAACGTATCTAATTGCTCGTTACTCATCTCTCCCACTCCTTATTGTTTGTTTCAAAGTTTTATGAAATATGGTACATTTCTAATGATTAGGGATTATTATAAACGATATTTCACTTTATGTCACGACTTTTTTCTTTATTGATTAAACGCTTTTAAGCACTAAAGTAAAAATTATTATTTCTAGAAAATAGTTTACTGTTAAATTATAGCTTATGAAATATTTGTTAAGAAGGTGTTACATATGAACACAATTGAACATTCGCCTATATTTGCTCTAGACATAGGAACTCGTTCTGTCGTTGGATTGCTTTTACAACAGCAAAAAGATCATTATCAAGTAATTGATGTTATATCAAAAGAACATAAAGAGCGTGCGATGCTAGATGGTCAAATTCATAATGTCTTGTCT
Organism: Alkalihalobacterium sp. TH-98; assembly: GCF_057473385.1. NCBI lineage: Bacteria > Bacillati > Bacillota > Bacilli > Caryophanales > Bacillaceae > Alkalihalobacterium > Alkalihalobacterium sp. TH-98. The sequence continues at coordinate 14,920 of NZ_JBYCKM010000004.1, forward strand.
GTTTCTGAATTAATTCTAGAAATTAAAACCGTTCTCGAAGAAAAGCACGGAAAGTTAACTAAAGTGTGCGTGGCTGCTGCTGGACGATCGTTAAAAACGAAGCGAGCTAAAGTTGAAATAAATATATCAGGAAAAAACTTAGTTAATCAAGAGGATATTCTTCACTTAGAATTAAGTGCTGTTCAACAAGCACAATTTCACCTAGCGAACGACTTTCAAGATCAAGAAAGCTTTAATTACTACTGTGTCGGCTACTCCGTTCTGGACTATCGACTAGATGGCGAAAAAATCGGCAGTCTTCTCGATCAATCAGGGCAAACGGCAACAGTTGAAGTGATTGCAACATTCTTACCGAAAGTGGTTGTTGAGTCGTTAATAGCAGCTCTTCAACGCAGTGGTTTGGAACTAGAAGCTTTAACACTAGAACCAATTGCTGCCATTAATGTCCTCATACCTCCATCGATGCGACGGTTAAATGTAGCACTCGTCGATATTGGTGCTGGGACCTCCGATATTGCCATTACAGATGAAGGAACAGTAACAGCTTATGGAATGGTGCCTTTTGCTGGTGACGAAGTAACAGAAGCGATTAGTGATCACTTTCTATTAGATTTCCCTGATGCCGAGCTTATTAAAAGACAATTATCAGAAAAAGACGAAGTGACTCTTACAGATATTCTCGGCTTTGAAACGACATACCCTAAGGATGAAGTAATAACAGCTATTGAAGGCACGATTAAAGAGTTAGCCAATGCCATTACAGCGCAAATCCTAGAACTCAATGGCAAATCGCCAAAAGCAGTGATGCTCGTTGGTGGCGGCAGTATGACACCCTCTCTTACAAAATATATCGCCCAAGCTTTACAATTACCTGATAATCGCGTTGCGATACGGGGAATTGATGCGATTAAAACATTGGCATCTACGGAAGGTATTAAGGAAGGTCCTGAACTAGTGACTCCGATTGGTATTGCAATTGCAGCAAAGGAAAATCCAATCGAATATATTAGTATTATCGTGAATGATCGGACCATTCGTGTTTTTGATGTAAAAAAATTAACGGTCGGAGACGCTCTTCTTGCGGCAGGGATAGAGATATCAAAACTTTACGGAAGACCTGGCAGTGCCATGATGATCTATGTAAATGAACAGCTGGTCACAATCCCTGGTTTCCACGGTGAACCGCCGACCATATTAAAAAATGGTGAAAAAACATCACTTGACGCTCCACTAGAACCGAATGATAGGATTACTACTGAAAAAGGGAAAGACGGTGCCCCTGCTTCAGCTAAAGTAAAAGATATTGTGGAAGAAGTACCCTCCGTTCAAATCACAATTAATAATGAGCCCAAAACGGTTTCAGCACTCGTTTTGAAAAACGGCAATCCGGCGGACACTGGGGAGTCACTTCAGGAAAGAGACAAACTTGTCATTCAACTGCCTAAGACCGTAAAGGATGTTCTAACCGCTCTTCATTATAAAGATGAGGCAGACGCTCTAACACCGTTCTTTGTTTATGTAGACGAGAAGAAAATCACCGTACCGCAAGAGCATACACTTACATTGAATGGGAGTGAAGCGACGATTCACTCTTCCATTAAAAATGGCGACACGTTAGTAGTTCATGTTGTTAAAGAGGATTTTCAACCCACAACAAAAGAGTTATTAGCTGTACTAAACGTTCCAATTGAACAAAGCATTTCTGTTTTATATAACGGAAACCCTGTACAGTTGTCCAAACCTTCTTTACAAATGACTCGTAAAGGTCAACCAATTGAAAAAGGAACACCACTTGTACACGGTGAAACTTTATCGTTATCAAAGGTAGACAACGAACCGTTTATCTTTCAAGATCTATTCCGGTATGTAGATGTGGATATTTCTCCACAACCTCTTCAACGTGCTTTCATTGCACGGAATGGAAAGGAAGCGTCCTTTAGTGAAGCCATCTACAGTGGTGATAAATTGGAAATTCGTTTAGTTCCTATAAACACTTTGGAAAACTAGGAGTCTAAACACCTGTTAACGATATAAAAATGTAAAAGAAGTGCAACACTGGGTTGCACTTCTTTTATCCATTAACCTTATCCCACTCGGCTTTTAATGAAGCAGCCGTCACATTCCAATGCGAGGCATCCCACACAACTTTGCCCTCTGAAAATAATAAAGCTTGGGGCGACTCATGCTTTACTTCAAATTGATCTGCAATATCATTAGACAGCGGTCTTGCTTCTTGAACATTTAAGTAAAAAAATGCTCCGTCCGTTTCTTCTGCAAACCTTGAAAACTCCTTATAGCCTTCATGACTTACAGGACAAGTCGTACTGTTTTTTAGTAAAAATAACTTACTATGCTTGCTTAATAGTGCTGTAAACTCTTCGGTTGTATTTACTTTCTGCATCTCTATTTACTCCTTTTTATGCTTGATCAACTGTTTCTTTACGCTTTTCTGTTTCTTCTGTAATCGTATTGTGTAAGTTCTGTACTTCTTGTTGAATATTTTCTTGCAAGTTTTCCGCACTATCTTGAATTTGGTCGGAAACATCTGCTACTAAATCTTCAGAAGAACTCTGAGCATCTGCTACATCCGATTTAATATTTTTTGTAACTTCCTTTACTTTATCCACCACTTGAGACGATTGTTCTGAGACTGTTTTTGCAAGGGTTGAGGATTTTTCTTTTGCAAGTGTTGCCCACTCATTTCCTCTCTCATACGCTGAATTCGTAAATTTAGTCGTTTTCTCTTTAGCTAGTTGAGCTTGTTCATTAATATTCGTTCTAAGCTCTTTTCCTGATTTTGGTGCAAGTAGAAGTGCCGCTGAAGCACCTACAATTCCTCCAATTAATGAACCAATTAAAAAGTCCTTTGTATTCATGTCTCTGTCTCCCATATCAAATTCCTCCTTTTATGAATTAACATCGTTTGGATGGTGTTGCTTCTTTTCTTTCCACTTCGAATATAAATCAATGGCTGCATTACCCCATTGAACAGCTTGAGCCACTTGTGCTGATTGCTGCTCTGACTGCCTCGCTACTTCGTTTGAGACCCTTCTTAATGAGTCATTTACCGTCTGGACAGATTCACCGAGATCTTTGACCGAGTCAAACATCGTATTAAGAGACTGAGACTTATCATGAATGTCATCAGCGAGACGATTAGTCTTTTGAAGCAGAAATTCCGTTTCTCTTGTAACTCCTTGTAATTGCTTTTCTAAACTGCTAACAGTATCTGCTACATTATTTAATGTTTTCGTTGCTGACTTTAAGGTTTGAACAAGATAAAGAACTAAAATTAAAAATGCTAATGCTACAACTGCTGCACTTATGTATACGATTATCATGTTATTCTCCACCTCCCTACATCATGCTATTTACCCACATAGAAGCATTTTTAAACGGAGACTTGGTAACAATTTCTACAAATAATATAATAATCCTTCAATTATTTAGGTATTTTCTAATTGATTGTGTCCATTCTTTTAACTTATGATCCGTTTATCAATGTACTTTTTATGTTTTTTCAAGCAATATAATTAACATATACAACCATTTATTTTGCATCAGTATCATTTACTATTGAACCAACGACTGCTATTATATTAGCTATCAGACGATTACAATTCGAATATTACCTTAGGAGGATTACAACTATGCGGGATCCAAGAATAACTACATTAGCAAAAAATCTAATTAATTACTCGGTTCGTCTTCAAAAAGGCGAGAAGATTTTAATAGAAAATTTCGGTCTGCAAAAAGAATTAGTCAATGCTCTCGTTCAAGAAGCCTACGCTGCAGGCGGGTTACCTTTCGTTACATTAAAAGATCACCAAGTTGATCGTGCCCTTCTGATGAATGCAACTGAGGAACAACAAGCTCTTACAGCACAGTTTGAGGCAAACGTTATGAAGGAGATGGATGCTTATATTGGGTTACGTGCTGGGAATAACATCTCAGAGCTAAGTGATGTTCCTTCTGATAAGATGGCATTACATAGTAAAACCGTAGGAACTAAGGTTCATCGTGAAATTCGTGTACCGAAAACGAAGTGGTGTGTATTGCGTTACCCTTCTTCATCCATGGCTCAATTGGCTAATATGAGTACAGAAAGCTTTGAGGATTTCTACTTTGATGTTTGTAATTTAGATTACGGTAAAATGGACAAAGCAATGGATGCTCTTGTAGAGTTAATGAACAAAACCGATAAAGTTCAAATTAAAGGACCAGGAACTGATTTAACTTTCTCTATTAAAGACATTCCGGCTGTAAAATGTGCTGGGAATATGAACATCCCTGACGGAGAAGTATATACAGCACCGGTTCGAAATTCTGTCAATGGTACAATCTCTTATAACACGCCATCTCCTTACCAAAGTTTTACATTTGAGAATGTTAAATTTACGTTTAAAGATGGAAAAGTTATCGATGCCACTTCAAATGATACAGACAGAATTAATAAAATTCTCGATACCGATGAAGGCGCTCGTTTTATTGGGGAATTTGCCATTGGAGTTAATCCATACATTCAACATCCAATGAATGATATCCTTTTCGATGAGAAAATTGATGGTAGTTTCCACTTTACACCTGGACAATGTTACGACGATGCCTTTAATGATAATCATTCAGCAGTCCATTGGGACTTAGTTATGATCCAACGTCCCGAATATGGCGGCGGTGAAATGTACTTTGACGATGTTCTCATTCGTAAAGATGGCCGGTTTGTCATCCCAGAATTACAAGCTCTCAATCCAGAAAACCTTAAATAGTCTTAAACAGCCCTTTAATCTAATGTAGAACCTAAATAGCAGGAGCTAATTCTTGAAATTGAATTAGCTCCTGCCTTTATTTTTCACTCTTATTTAATTTGATCTTCATAAGCTTTTTGAAACTTTTGAATGTCCCCTGCACCCATAAACAATAAAACCGCATTGTCGTGCCTTTTCAGTTTTTCAACTTCGGTTTCAACGATCACTTCACTATTAGGAATTAATTCCTTAAGATCATTAATCGTTAAACTCCCTTGATCTTCCCGAGCCGAACCAAAAATATCACATAAGTAAACCTTGTCAGCTTCATTAAGACTATCAGCAAACTCATTTAAAAATGCTTTCGTTCTTGTAAATGTATGGGGTTGGAATACAGCAACAACTTCCTTATCCTCATACTTTCTTCTAGATGCATCGATTGTAGCAGTGATCTCAGTCGGGTGATGAGCATAATCATCAATTAACACTTGGTTATTATAAAAAGTCTCGCTGAACCTGCGCTTCACGCCTTGGAACGTTGCCAGGTGCTCAATAAGTACATCCACTGGTACATTTTCATAATGACATATCGCAATAACAGCTAAAGCGTTTAATACATTGTGCTTGCCATAGCCTGGGATTGTGAAAGTTCCATAAAAGTTATTCCTTACAAATACATCAAAGGAAAGTCCAGATTCTGTGACTTGAATGTTACGACCCTGAAAGTCATTATGTTCTTCAAATCCGTAAAAGACGATAGGAACATTAGCATGAATTTCTTGTAAATATCGATCGTCACCACATGCCACAATCGCTTTATTCACCTGCATTGCCATTTCTTCAAATGCCGCACATACATCCTCGACATCCTTAAAATAATCCGGATGATCAAAATCGATATTTGTCATTATACAGTAATCTGGCGTATAGTTTAGAAAATGTCTGCGGTACTCACATGCCTCAAATACAAAGTACTTACTGTCTAAAGCACCTTTTCCAGTCCCATCACCAATTAAAAAAGACGTTGGATAGGCCTCGCCAAGAACATGCGCTAACAGACCAGTCGTCGACGTTTTTCCGTGCGCGCCAGTGACAGCAATATTTGTAAATTTTTTAATAAATTCGCCTAAAAACGTCGGATATGGATATACTTCAAGTCCCATCTCTTTGGCACGTTGAATTTCAACATGATCGTCTTTGTAGGCTGCTGAAGCAATAATGACCTGATTGTCCTCAATATTATCAGCATTAAAAGGTAGTATTGTAATCCCTTTGTCTTCTAAAGGTTTTTGTGTAAAAAATACTTTTTCTACATCTGAACCTTGCACCGTATAATTCATATCGTGCATAACTTGAGCCAATGCACTCATTCCCGAACCTTTGATTCCAATAAAATGGTAAACAGTCATTGACTGAACCTCCAAATAAATGATATATCTTCTCCATTAAAAAGCGCTCTTATTACTTATGTATGAAAATTCCACTAAAAAGGGGAATAAATATTTTCAATTAGGATACGCCATACAAAGATTTATTATAACAGAAACCATGGTTTAGAAAAACAACAAATAGAAGGACAACAAAAAAATAGGTAAATGACCACATTCTCTTCCCAACACAGAATATATGCCCTGCTGTTTTAGAAAAGACCTGTCACTTTCGACAGGTCTTTTGAACTTAGAAATCTCTCGTCAATGATAACAAGCCGATATTCCAAGTACATTTTTACTATTCAACAAGTTCAAGGTTAGGATTTTCTCGGTATCTTCTGCCTGCTTTTGCTTCGTCTTTTCCATTAAGGATGACGTTATCACCAGTAAAACCGATATTAATTTTCAGCAAACTACTACCAACTCCGTAAATATCAACCGGTACATTTAAATCTTCATATTCTGCAATTCGTTCAGCAGTAAATCCACCTGTAGCAATAATCTTTACATGATTAAACCCTTCTTCATCTAGTGCTTGCCGAAGGGCAAAAATGAGTTCTGGATTGGCGCCGCGCGGGTCAAAAGAACCCATCACCTTAGGGTTGCGACAAAAGTACTGATCAACCATTGTTCGAGAAGTGTCAACGCGAACTCCTTTTAATTCCTCACCGAACTCTCTCGCTACTCGCAGGGAATCCGTTATGACATCATTGTTGTAATCAACAAGTGCCATTATATCATCTTCTGGAAACGTCTCTTTATAGGCACGAGTCGCAGCGACTACATCACCTTCGAATAGTTGAATCAAGGCATGCGGCATAGTACCCATCCCTTTTTTACCCCACCATTCATGCATGGCATGCGTAGCTTGGGCCTTCGATCCACCAATATAAGCCGCATAACCATCCCCAGATTGTTGGGTAAAGTGATCATCTCGATCCCCCATGAAGATAACTGGTTTTTCGCGGCCGGATTTCCTCGCTGATTTTACGACAGTATAGACGTTAGTGGCTACTGAAGTTCTACGCGCAAAAATTCCATCGATAATTCCTTCTAAGTATCCAAAGTTTTGATATGGACCTGTAATCGTTAATACCGTTTCAAATGGTTTGATTTTATCTCCATCTTTGAGTGAATAAATTTCAAGGCTGTCAGGATCTTTTGCAAAAGTCTTGATTAAAGCAATAACCTCATCTGTTCCACATAGTACGGCATTATTTTTTTGGAAAAACTGCATCGTAACTATATTATTCGGTTTATGTTTTTCGACAATTTCACGAGTTTTTAAGAAATAGACAGCAGAGAACCAGCCTTCCCTTACTCGTTCATCGAATTTAAATGTTTTGTTAGTAAGTCGTTTTATTTTCCCTTGTAATTTGAGTTCAATTTCTTTCATTTGTTAATCTCCTTGGGTCTTTTCCTGTTAAAAGCATTTATAGATAAACTTCCCTAGTTTAAAGAATCTCATCCATACAGGACCGTATTTTGTTATCTTTAGTAGATACAACTCCTAGCGCCTTGTCGCGTTCACTTCCTATTGGTAGAAAACATCCGTTCACTGAAATTTGATGAAACTGCATGTTGTGTTCTGCATTTCGCGGACACACAGGCTGTTATTTCAGCGAAAATCTCAATAATACACACCTTAGCGGACTCAGAAGCCGTTATTTACTTATATTCGTACTGTATTTTAATGATTATAGCCAAATAGGAGCCTCTGAGTCCGCTAAATACTCAAATGAGGTGGTTTTAGGCAAAATAGCGTCCTCTCAGTCCTTTAAAATAAATACACGTGGTTAATTACATTTTAAGACGTGTCTTCTCTAGTGGGGGTTCCAATCCCTCGCTGGCATGCAGACGTCTTCCGTCCTTATCATAAAAAAACTGTTCAAAGATGACAACTTTTAATCAGTTGAAACTGATAAAACATTTTCTTCAAATTCAGTTACTGACATCAATATATTTCTCGGTTTACTTCCCATTGCTTCTGAGACAATTCCTTTTGCCTCCATCATATCGATTAACCGAGCAGCACGATTATATCCGACTCGAAACCGTCTTTGTAAACTAGAGGCTGAAGCACCGTCTTGTTCGATTACAAAATAGCATGCCTCTTCAAATAAATCATCTTCCTGTCCGTCAATTTCTTGAACTTTATTTAAATGCTCATTTTCAATCAAATATTGCGGCTTCCTTTGTTTTTTGACAAATTCAATGACTCTCTCAATCTCTTCATCTGATACAAAAGTACCTTGAACTCGGATGGGCTTCGCTGTCCCGTTCTCATGGAAAAGCATATCACCCTTTCCAAGCAAGCGTTCCGCACCGTTCATATCAATAATCGTACGTGAGTCGACTTGCGATGAAACTGAAAAAGCAATACGTGTTGGAATATTAGCTTTAATTAACCCTGTAATAACGTCCACCGAAGGTCGCTGTGTTGCCAGTAAAAGATGAATCCCGCAAGCTCTAGCTTTTTGAGCAATCCGACAAATCGCTTCTTCTACATCTTGTGGTGAAACCATCATCAAGTCTGCCAATTCATCAATAACGACAACAATATACGGTAATGCTGGCTTAGCAGGCTCTTCTGAATACAGGTCATTGTATCTGCCAATATCGCGAACACCGCGCTGGGAGAACAATTCATACCTTCGTTCCATTTCAGCGACAACCCACTTTAAGGCTGCTGTCGCTTGTTTCGCATCGGTAATCACCGGTGTAACTAGATGTGGCAATTCGTTGTAAGGCGCTAATTCTACCATTTTAGGGTCAACAAGCAGCAGTTTCACTTGATCTGGTGTTGCTTTATATAAAAGACTAACAAGAATGGAGTTAATACATACACTTTTCCCTGAACCAGTTGCTCCTGCTACCAAACCGTGCGGCATTTTCGCTAAATCCGTTACAATTGGATGTCCCGAAATATCTAATCCTAGTGCTACCGTAAGAGCTGAACCTTTCTGGAACTCTCCACGTCGTAAGATTTCACGCAAAAATACAGGCTCACTCTTGATATTAGGCACTTCAATTCCAATCGCATGTTTTCCTGGAATCGGTGCTTCCATCCGGATATCTTTTGCAGCTAAACATAGTTTTATATCATCTGTTAAACTCGTAATTTTGCTTACCTTTACTCCAGGTGCCGGCTGTATTTCAAACCTTGTCACTGAAGGTCCCTTTGTTACATGGATCACCTTTGCTGATACATTAAAGTTTTGTAGAGTCGACTCTAAAATTTCACCCTGGTCATTTAACCAATCCGTACTTTCCTCTTCTTGACGCGGAGGAATATTAAGCATTTGAATAGGTGGGAATTGATACTTCAGCTTATCATTCTCTTCAGCGGCATCATTTCGCTGCTTACCCATCCGGTCTTGTGGCAACATGAGGACGTTAAATGGAATGGCTTGAGCAGAAGGTCGAGTCGTTGTGTCTTTTGGTCTGTTCGGTACAGCACGTTTTTCCGAGTGTTCACTCCGTTTCATTTCTTCCCCGGTCTTTTCTTGATGATGTAAATCCCCCACACTTTCTTCTGGTGCCTCAATGGCTTGAAGATATGCAGTGCTTGCCGGTGTTACTTCTTGTGCTTGCAGGTACTCTGCATTTTGCGCCTCTATTTCTTGCTCACCGTTGTACTCCGCTTCCGGAACTTCTGCTTCTTTTTCTGGATGAAACTCCTCATTCGGCGCTTCTTCTTGCTCTTGGTGGTACTCTGCATTTTGCGCCTCTATTTCTTGTTCACCGTCGTACTCCGCTTCCGGAACTTCTGCTTCTTGTTCTGGATGAAACTCCTCATTCGGCGCTTCTTCTTCTTGCTCTTGGTGGTACACTGCATTTTGCACTTCTTCTTGTTCACCGTCGTACTCCGCTTCCGGAACTTCTACTTCTTTTTCTGGATGAAACTCCTCATTCGGCGCTTCTTCTTGCTCACCGTTGTATTCCGCTTCCGGAACTTCTACTTCTTTTTCTGGATGAAACTTCTCATTCGGCGCTTCTTCTTGCTCACCGTTGTATTCCGCTTCCGGAACTTTTGCCTCTTGTACTTGGTGATACTCCTCATTCGGCGCTTCTGCTTGCTGATGTGTACCTTCAATACTTTCTTCGGCTGCATCTCGTTTGTTTTGGTAAGTAAAACTCGGATACTGTTGCTCGCGCGTACTAGAATACGAGTTTCCTGCTTTTAGTTGTACAATAGATGGTTTGAAGTTCGAGATATCCTTGAGGAGTGTAACATCCGGAACATCTTCAGTTGTCGCTGCAACCTCACGTCCCCTATCGGCATCGTGATCGTCTTTACTTTCAAGCCACTCTTTGATCTCACTTGATTTCGGCAGTGCGTCTTTTTGAGGGACTTGTCCAATATCGTTTTTTTCACTTTCTGCTTGTTCCCTGTTTTCTTCACGCTTTTTAAAGCCGTAAACAGGAGAAGGAATGTATGTTGGCTTAAAGTTACTGTTAGAGAAAAACTCACGTTTATTTTCGCTCGAGCTTTTATATTCTTCACGGGAGCCTTGATAGGTAGAAACCACTCTTGTTTTTTCTTGGGTCTGCTGTGACTTTTCTTTTTCTACTACCTTCTTCTCAGTTACTTTCTTTGTATTAAATTGATGATTTTCTTTGGCGCTTGTTTTTGTTTCATCTTCTATTACTGGAAATCGGAACTTTCCTTGTTTCGGGTATTGATGAACGACTCTCATCTCAGCAGGTCGGTCGTCTGCTTCTAATCTGCCATATTGAGGCTTTCGTTTGTTTGGCTCCACCGTGTATGTCTCTTCTTTACCCAAAAACCACTCCTGGATTTTGCGTAACCATTTTTTATGTTTGGAAACCACTATTTCACCTACTTTATTTAAGGTAATACTTATCAAAACAAAATATTTTGGTAGTCTTTTCATTTTAACGTAAAAACCACTAGAAATCTCTAGTGGTTGGCAAAGATATTACATTTTTCATATTTTTAACAACGTTTTTTAATGTTTAGGTTTCCGCTGCGCCAAAATAAACGTCGGTTCTAGTTCACCATTTTCATAAATGAACGGAAGAGCTGTTATTGGATTACGACCTTGTGTAAAAAATTGAAACACCATTTGGCCTAATACATCATAGCCTGTATCGTTTATAATATCTCCAAATATTAATACATCCTGATGTGGTACAGCTACAGCTAATGTTCCTTTAGCTTTCTGCTTCATTTTTTCAAGCAATGACTCGTCTAAAATTCGGCTTGCATCATAACCGTCATTCGTATTTAAAAAATAGAATGTATTCTCAGCCACTTGGTCCTCTTTTAACGAATGAGATAAAGACCTGATATTAAACAACGCAACTTCACGAATCGTTTTTAAAGTATACTTATTCCGTTCTAACATGTCTTCATCAATGAGTGTGTAATAACTACCCATATCTATTGAATAGAAAACCCGCGTTTCTGCTGTGTGTTCATCAAACACTAGTTTTTTTCCATCCTTCGTTTCTGTTGGAAATGACGTCCCGCGAATGACAGGAAAAATTTCTTTTTCTCTTCCGTCTAACGATATATCACGTTCCATCGCAGTTAACGTAATTTCTACATATCGAACCGCTTCCTCTATCGCTTCATCCTTTACTCTTTCATACTTCGTTAAAAGTGGCTTAAGTGCAACATTTGCCCCTTTTCGAATATCTTTGTTTTCAATGCGAAGGCGATCTTCTTCTTGATCATAATTAATCGTCCACTCTGGTCGCTCTAACCGCTTTTCAAGAGTTTCCCTTAGCATATGAAGGTCCATATAACGTCCCCCTAACTAATATCATGGCCCAATTATAACACGATACAGGACTTAACACTTGCTTAATGCTTCTGATAAGAAAGTTTCAATTTCATCCTGAGTCTTTCTATCTTTACTTACGAAGCGATGAATTTCTTTTCCATTATGATAAGCTAGAAAACTTGGAATTCCGTATACATTCAGTTCAGCACATAAATCAATAAACTTATCTCGATCTGCATATAAAAAAGTAATTTGCGAAAATTTATCTTCCACTTCTGGTAGAAATGGTTCAATTACTCGGCAGTCTGGACACCAATCGGCTGAAAACATAACCACTTTTATGCCTGATTGTATTTCAGTATTGAACATTTCCATTGATTGTAATTCTTTCATTTTACATTCCTCCTGTTAATCATTTATTGTTCAATTTTCATATCACCGAATTTAATTAAATTCATCTTTCTAAACCATTCCGAGACGATCAGACTAATAACAGCCGGTCCAATAATATGTAAAGATAATATAATAAAAAAGACATTCCATGAAAATCCCATAGCCGTAAACGTCATGATTTGCCCTACAAATCCGCTCGTGCCCATTCCAGCACCAGCCGGGTTATTTACCATTTGAAATACGACAGTTGCAAATGGCGCAAGGCAAATCCCTGCTACAGTCGGCGGCACGAGTATTAACGGATTTTTTACAATGTTAGGAACTTGCAGCATTGATGTTCCAATCCCCAAAGCAACTAAACCCGACACACCATTTTCACGATAGCTGCTCACAGCAAAGCCAACCATTTGAGCGGCACAACCTACCGTAGCTGCCCCTGCAGCAATTCCTTCAAGTTCAAGCATAATCGCTATCGCAGCACTAGAGATAGGTGCTGTTAATGCCAGCCCCATTAAAGTAGCTACTAAGATCCCCATGAGAAATGGTTGTTGGTCCGTTGCCCACATGACCAAACTGCCAAATTGGGTCATCCCGGATTGAATAACCGGACCTATAAAATTGGCTACAAAAAAACCTACAGCAATTGTAACAAAAGGAGTTACTATAATATCTACCTTTGTTTCTTTTGAAACCATTTTTCCGATCTCTGTTGAAAGTAATGCACTAACAAATGCACCTGCAGGACCACCTAGCTGAGCCCCAGCTGCACCGCTGACGACAGCTGCAAAAAGGACAAGCCTTGGTGCTTTTAAACCAAAAGCGATCGCGACACCAATAGCCGGACCCATAAGCCCCATTGCTAATACGCCCATTTCCGTTAAAAATTGCGGCACAGCCCCTAAAAATTCAAAGCGAGCCAATTGTTCACCAATGGTCCGAATAATCAAACCAATGATTAACGAAGAGAATAGACCGAGTGCCATAAAGCTTAATGCCGTTATTACATAGGTTCTCCAAGACAAGTCAATTCCCTTTCGCTCAAGAAATCCCATTTTCTATTCCTCCTAAAGTTCACTCACTTACTTTAGTTTAATCTTTAAATTGAACACTATGTAATATCTCATTCATTATTTCCGTACTTTCTACTACATTTTCTACTGTAGATATTGTTGTAACCTTTGCCCCGCCTAATCCAACAATGATCTTATAATATCCTTCTTCACTCGGTGAAATAGATAAATAACCAAGCTTATCTTCATTCTCCATAACTTCAAACGCAACTGCGTCAATTTCAATTTCTCGGTCTCGTATTAAATGAACTTCGCTGTCCCATGGCTCAGCTGGTATAAAAAACAATAAAAAGATTTGATTATCTTTTTCTAGCTGAACATTAAAATCGATTTCTTCTGTAACTTCCATTCCTCGTGGTAAATAAAAATCAATTTGGTCACCCTCATAATTTACTTCAACTGTTTCTGCCGAAGCAAAACGTTCAGAAAAAGCTTGTTGAGACATCTCAACTGCTTCTTCTTCAGTAATTTGACATGCTGTTAAAAAAAGAAAAAATGATAATATAATCGCTATTGAGAAAAATGGCTTCACCCGTAATCGCCCTTTCAATAAATTAAATATTGACTATGCTTATAATACATTGAAATGATTTTTATTGACAAGTATAGCCTTTTTTTGACAACTATCTACCTTAACATTTATAAGAAAATAGTACTCATTACCTTATTATGGTTTTTATTTACTCTTGCTGTTTCGACCTATATTGATGGATGTTAAAATAGAGCTAGCCCTACTTAAGGAGATGATTGTAAATGAAGTTATCTGTATACTTAGCAGGACAAATTCACGACAATTGGCGCGAAGAAATTAAAAGATTAGCTCAACAGACGGGCCTCCCTATTGAATTCACAGGTCCAATGGAAAACCATGAACGTTCAGACAATATTGGGGAAGAGATTTTAGGCAAACAACACGATGCGATTGCTAAAGATGAAGCGGCATCATGCATAAACAATTTGCGCACACAAATTCTACTCCAGAAGGCCGACGTTGTTATTGCATTATTTGGAGAACAATACCGCCAATGGAATAGTGCGATGGATGCAGCAACTGCTGTAGCTTTAAACAAGCCTCTAGTTCTTGTACGTCCAGCTTCACTACACCACCCTTTAAAAGAATTAGCTAATAAAGCGCAAGTCGTATGCGAAACACCTGAACAAGCCTTAAAAGCACTCACTTACGTATTTGAAAAGTAATATTGGATTGGGTTAACTTAAAGTGATCTTCACAGCGCTATTAAGTTAACCTTCTTTTTTCTCAAGTTTATTTCAACTTTTGAAATTCATACTGACCAACTAATAACTGCACGACGTGCTCAAACATCGAACTTCTGGTGACCCAACCGTTTGTTAATATACCAACTGTACCTCCTTTTTTACGAACATCTCGCTCTTTAGCATATATATCAATGACCTCACCTAACTCTATCCCTGCCCTTAGTCGCTCTGCGATCTGTTCCGGCAGTAAAATCTTCGCGCCGCTGGCAACAATTACTTCCCCATTTCGATCGACTAAGGCACCCCAATTACAGAGCATAAGCCCAGCTTTTGTTTCGGTTACTCCGCCTTCTAAACCAAAACCAATCTGTATTTTTTCATTGACAAGGCAAGCTTTTGCTCGATGCACCGCACCTTCCATCGTTTCCTCATCTGAAAAAGGCTGTGCTGATACACCTGACTCGACTTCCATTCCTTTAATGTTTACCTTATCCTCTGTAAAAACAGAACGGATCGCACTAATTTTCGCCGGATTCGTAGACCCTACAGCATATGTATTCATCTTCTCACCTCATTAGAAACAGAGGTGCCAACCATCGTGTGATTTGCACCTCTGTAATTTGTACTATTTAATATTAACTTTCAACCAATCGAACTTATTTCATTAGCTGTTTTTTAAAATTTGCTCAACAACATTGTTATCTGTTGTTTTTACTAACTTCGTTAATAGTTCTTTTGCAGCGGCATAATCATCGACATGTACAATAGAAGCATGTGTATGGATATAGCGTGAACATACTCCAACAACAATTGATGGTACTCCGTTATTACTCGTATGAACACGTCCAGCGTCTGTTCCACCTTGAGATAGGAAATACTGGTATGGAATGTTATTTGATTCGGCCGTGTCTAATACAAAGTCACGCACACCACGGTGTGTAACCATCGTTCGGTCATAAATACGAAGAAGCGCTCCTTTACCTAACTGTCCAAAAGCATCTTTTCCACCTGTTGCATCATTTGCAGGACTAGCATCTAATGCATAGAAAATATCCGGTTGGATCATATTGGCTGCTGTAGCTGCCCCTCTTAGTCCAACTTCTTCTTGTACAGTAGCACCAGAGAATAATGTATTAGGAAGCTCTTCTCCTTGTAACTCTTTTAAAAGTTCAATGGATAAACCAACACCATAACGATTATCCCAAGCTTTCGCTAAAATTTTCTTTTCGTTTGCCATCGGCGTAAATGGACAAATTGGAACGATTTGCTGACCTGGCTTAACTCCGATTTTCAATGCATCAGTTTTATCATCTGCACCGATGTCAATATACATTTCCTTGATATTCATTGGTTTATTACGTTGAGCATCCTCTAATAAGTGTGGAGGCGTTGAGCCAACGACACCGATAATTGGTCCATTATCTGTAATAATTTGAACACGTTGAGCAAGTAATACTTGGCTCCACCAACCACCTAATGTTTGAAAACGGATAAGACCTTTATCATTAATAGAAGTGACCATGAAACCTACTTCGTCCATATGACCAGCTACCATTACTTTGGGACCGTTTTCATTTCCTTTTTTAACACCAAAGATGCTCCCTAACTTATCTTGGATCACTTCATCTGAATACTTTTCAAGCTCAGTGCGAACAAAACGACGAACTTCATGTTCAAATCCTGGGGCACCCGGTAATTCTGTTAATGTTTTAAAAAGAGCTAATGTATCTTTGTTCATGACTAGACTCCTTTCGAGTTCCGAAAAATATTATGTACACGGCTTATTTTACCGAAAGATCACTTGTTTTTCCAGAGAAACGTAAAGATGAGTGATATTTCACTGTATTGATTTGGAAATCTCTTAAGAATTAAGTATACTTTAAGAAACGACTAATTATGAAGGTGGGATTGTTTTGGGAATGAAACGCTTTGCACTTGGTATAGGAGTTGGACTTGTTGCTGGACTTTTACTGCGCTCAAAGATGGGGCAAGATCTTATTGCACCTGAGAGAGCACTGAAACAAGTCAAAAACAAGTTATCTCACTCATTTAATGTAACAGGGTCTTGGATTCATATGATACCCGAAACGTGGAACAAAAATCAGCTGGAATACACAGTGTATCGTGGTGGGTTAACGGCCTCAACAGAAAATGATGAAAACCTGCAGTACGACTTCATCGTAGACGCTAAAACCGGAACCATCTTAGACGTTAACCAATAACAAAACGCAAAATATATGGTGAAATAAATGGTAGCAGGTACCTTTAATGCATTAATGTATTAAAGGTACCTGCTACCGAAAAAAAGAATAATCATAAAAAGGCTGCGGATCATCGCAGCCTTTTTTGTGTTATGTTACTGGTTTTTTTAATATACCAAGCATAAGTGCTGTTACAGCAGCACCTGTAATAATGGCTAAGGCATACATCAACGGACTTCCGCTAACAAGAGCAATAACAAATGCCCCGCCGTGAGGAGCGGGCAAACCGATGCCAAACATCATTGTTAAGGCACCTGCCACAGCAGAACCAACTATGATAGAAGGAATTACGCGGCCAGGGTCTGCTGCTGCAAAAGGAATTGCTCCTTCTGTAATAAACGATGCACCCATAATATAGTTTGTTTTTCCAGCTTCACGTTCTTGTTTCGTAAATTTCTTTTTAAAGAAAGTTGTAGCAAGAGCAATACCTAATGGCGGAACCATTCCACCTGCCATAACTGCAGCATGCGGACCAAAGTTTCCTGCATCAATCATTGCTATACCGAAAGTAAATGCAGCTTTGTTAATAGGCCCTCCCATATCAATAGCCATCATTGCACCAAGGATAATTCCTAATAATATAACATTCGTAGTACCCATACCACCGAGCCAGTTTTCTAAACTTGTGTTAAACGCACTTAACGGTCCAACAATCGACAACATGATCATACCCGTAAACAAAATACTAAATACAGGGTAGAGCAATATCGTTTTAATTCCCTCGAGCGAACGAGGCAAGTTGCGAAGTCCCCACTTTATTAATACTACTAGGTAACCTGCTAAGAAACCTGCAATTAAGCCTCCTAAGAAACCGCCGCCTCCTGTTGAAGCGATTAACCCGCCGACCATACCAGGAGCAAAACCAGGACGGTCTGCAATACTCATCGCAATAAAAGCTGCTAATACAGGGATCATTAATCCAAACGCATTTCCACCACCAATAGTCATCAGCATTTCTGCCAGAGGGTGGTAACTTGGATGATCAGGATCAAAAGCTTCAATTCCGAAAGCAAATGACAACGCTATCAATATACCTCCACCAATTACGAACGGGAGCATATTCGAAACACCATTCATTAAGTGTTTATAAAATCCACCTTTACTTCCCTTTTCAGATGATCCTTCTTGCTGTGACCCACCTATTGATTGATAAACAGAGACGTTACCGCTTATTGCTTTTTCAAGTAACTCTTTAGGTCTACGAATACCATCTGTTACAGCCGTTTGAATTACTTTTTTTCCGGCAAAACGGTCCATTTCCACTTTTGTATCAGCAGCAACAATAATCGCATCCGCTTTTGAAATTTCATCAGCTGTTAAGCGATTTTTAACCCCGCCAGAACCATTTGTCTCAACTTTAATTTTTACACCTAATTCTTTTGCTTTTTCTTTCAGCGCATCAGCTGCCATATACGTATGAGCAATTCCTGTTGGGCAACCTGTAACTGCTAATATCAATTTTTCACTGTCTTTTTCAGATGAAGTAGTTTCATTGTTTTCTTCTTCATTTGCTTCCTTTGCATCAATCGCTTGTAAAACCTCTTCTTCCGTGCGCGCTTCTAAGATAGCCTTACGGAAGTTTGTGTCCATTAAATACGTTGCTAAGCGAGATAATGTTTCTAGATGCTCATTATTAGCGCCTTCACTCGCTGCAATCATGAAAAATAAATGACTCGGCTGTCCGTCAAGCGCTTCATAATCGACTCCTTCTAGTGAACGACCAAAAGCAATAGCTGGCGTTCGAACTGCAGCTGTCTTTGCATGCGGTATAGCAATCCCTTCACCAATTCCCGTCGTACTTTGTTCTTCTCTTGCAAGAATTGCTTTTTTAAATTCTTCTCTATTATTCAAACGACCGGCACGATCTAGTTGGTCTACCAACTCATCAATAACTTGTGCCTTCGTTGAACTTTTTAAATCTAATATCATCGTTTCTTTCTTTAAGAGTTCAGATATTCTCATCGTTGTTTCTTCCTCTCTTCTTAGGTGTTAAGTCTATTTGCGAAACTAAACGTTCTATTTGCTCTCTAGTACAAAATCCATTAGAAAAGGCAGTTGCACTTCCTGCAGCAATGGCATATTGAAAAGCTTGTAAACTATCATTTGTATCCTGTAAATATGCTAGAAAAGTAGCGACTAATGAATCTCCTGCCCCAACGGAGTTAATTACTTCACCTTTTGGAACAGTCCCATGGACACAATAATCTTTATTGATTAGTAGTGCTCCTTTTGAAGCGAATGACACAATGATATTTTCTACACCTTTGCCTAACAGCTGCTCAGCTAATGGTATAGCTTCTTCAACTGTTTCAATCGTTTTGTTAAAAAGTTCTCCTAACTCATGATGGTTCGGTTTTATCAGGAATGGCTTAGACTCTATCACTTGTAAAAATGGTTTCCCACTCGTGTCAACAATTACATTTGCTCCACGTTGTTGCGCCATTTCAATTAATTCAATGTATATGTCGCTCGATAACGTACTTGGAACACTACCAGCTAAAACAAGATAATCATTCACTTTTAATTGTGACGTCACCGCTTTTAACTGTTGTAATTGTTCATTGGAAATTATTGGTCCAGCTCCGTTTATTTCTGTCTCAGTCTCTGTTTTTAATTTTATATTAATTCGCGTGTCCTCATTTACACGTACAAAATGAGTTGTAATTTTTTCTTCTCTTAAGCTTTGTTCAATATAATCACCTGTAAATCCACCGATGAAACCTGTTGCAGTGGAAGCTTTTCCTAATCTAGAAAGTACCCTTGAAACATTAATTCCCTTCCCGCCTGGTTGTTTTAATTCTTCATGACTTCGATTTAAAGCACCGAGTTGAAAGTCATTTACTTTTACAATGAAGTCAATTGAAGGATTTAATGTCACTGTATAAATCATTTGTCTACCACCTTAATATCTGTCTTCTTTCTATAAGCTCGTATCGTTTCATTATCTACTGACAGACTTGTAACAATTGTTACCTCATCAATATCTGCAAACTTCGCAAAAGAGATTTCTCCAAACTTGGTATGGTCTACAAGCAAATAGGCTTGCTGTGATCTTTTTAATGCACATTCTTTCACAAATGCTTCCTGTGTATCAGGCGTTGTAACTCCATAATCTAAGTGAATACCATTGGCACCAAGAAAAACTTTATCAAAACGGAACGACTCAATTCCTTGAATTGCCGCTCTCCCAACGAAGGCTTTTGTCTGTGATTTAAGAATGCCTCCAATTACGTGGGTTTCAATACCATGTTCAATTAGAGAGTTGATATTATTAATGGCATTTGTTACAACAACAATTTCTTTACCTTTTAAAAATGGGATCATCTCAGTTACCGTAGTTCCGGCATCGAGGTAAATCGAGTCTCCCTTTTCTATAAACTGTGATGCGTATCTAGCAATACTATTTTTTTCTTGATTGTTTTTGACTGTTTTCTCAGCCAATGTCGGTTCAATTAATCTCTTCTTAATTAATGAAGCGCCTCCATGAACCCTTTTAAGCTTATTAGCCTTTTCTAAATCAGTCAGGTCCCTTCGAATCGTTGATTCTGAAGCACCTGTTGCCTCTACAAACTCCTGTAGCTTTACAATTTCCTTTTCATGTAAAAGAGTTAATATAATTTGGTATCGCTCTGCAGTTAGCATACCTAGCACCTACTTTCTAGTTGCTGATGTGTTTATTATAGGTTGAAACGCTTTCAAAATCAATCATTTCCATTCAAATTTATTCAAAAACTTTCATGAACGTTCACCGAATGTTAAAGGTCCATTTTTATCGAACCTTACTGTTTCCTAGTCCCTAGTTAGATTACCCAACTAACAGAAAACTGATTGTTTAAGAAAATAAAAAAACTGCACCGTTTAGCAACATTTCTGTAGTTACTAGACGATACAGTAAATTCGATTTTATTTTAGTAAACCATCAAACAAATCGTTTAACGATAGACTGCTTCGCATCTATAAATTCTCATTCCTTTAGACGAGAATTTTTCTTCATATTCTGTCATAATATTTCCTACCATATCACTGTTGTGAAGGTCTAAACTTACATTATTAAGGATTAACCCGTATTTTGAAAAGCTATGAAGTGAATACTCAAATAGAGCTTGGTTATCTGTTTTAAAATGAATTTCTCCATTTGGCTTTAATACTGACTCATATAACTTTAAAAAGCCTTCATGAGTAAGTCGTCTTTTTTCATGCCTCGCTTTTGGCCAAGGATCAGTAAAGTTAATATAAACAAGGTCAATTTCGCCATCCTGAAAATAATTCCCTAGATTTAAAACATCCTTATTAAGGAGCTTTACATTATCTACAGCTTCATCACGAACATTCTCCATAGCAGAATGAATAACACTCGTATACTTCTCAATCCCAATATAATTGATATCGGGATTAGCTTGTCCCATCCTCGTTAAAAACTGACCTTTCCCTGTTCCAACTTCGATATGGATCGGGTTATTGTTCCCAAAAAGTTCATTCCATTTCCCTTTATATTCTTCTGGATGAGCAATGACAATAGATGGTTCTTTATTTATTTCATCGTGTGCCCAAGGTTTATTACGTAAACGCATGCTTCCACTCCTTTTTAATACCTGTTGTTAATAGGTCATGTTGATAATCAACCATTTCCCTAGAAAACTTTCACGATCTCATACTCAAAATTTTATTATATGTTCTTTCCTTCAAAATGTATAGATAGTCCGATAACTTATTCAGTCTCCTATGTTTATTAAAGTTTAATCCGGGTATCTGTTTTATATATACAAGCTCACTAAGGAGGGACTTTGATGTCACATAAAAAGTTAGTGAATACAAAACCTATAATTTCTATTTTACAGTTCCATCTTGAGAAAGGGACTACATCTTTTTCACAATGCGAGGAGTTACAGGAGGAAATTTCCTCTATTCTCTCGGATGATATCGATCCAAATTTTAAGGGAACATTACAAGAAATAAATGCTTATTGTAAAACAATTAAAGCGAGTGAGGATACAGCTGAACATATTAAATTAAATGATTTGAATTTGAAACGTTGGATCGAGGAGCTTCACCTTGTCATGAAAGGAAGTGAGGCAGTAACGATTGACTACGACCAACGAAAAGGCAGAGAAATTTAACGGATAGTAATTCATTCCTTAACGCATTCTAACATTAGACTTATGTATATTATGCTGAAAGGACGTATCCGTTATGCCAATGAACAGTTATGATAAACTCGGGCTACTAACTGATATTTTAAAAAATCAATCATCCGAGCAATATATGACTAAAGATGAGTATGAACAAATTAATCGCCTTACCCAGTCTCTTATCGCTGAAAGCCACAACGATCCCAATTTATTACAAGCCCTTCAGTCAATTCAACAATTAAATGTCGATAATCATCAACCTTTTGTAGATCAAGATGTTAATCAATGGATTGAAATTCTAGATAACACGAGTCTCACTTAAATTCAAGCTTGCTCGAATTTCAAACAACAAGAAAGTTTTCAGAAAACCAATTGTATAACGACAAAATAAATAAAAAATTCCCCATATTTCCTGGGGAATTTTGCATTATTTTCTAGTTTTAAGCGTTCTTTCTTCTCTTATCGACAGTTTTTAATTGGTACGATCTCTAATCAGTTCGACAAGATATGTTTCCCAACGTTCTACTTGGTCTAATTCGTTCCTTTGAATATGCCAAAGTATAATAAACATCGTTTGTGATACAACATACCAATGCATACGTAAATGTAGCTCAGGGGTTAAAGAAATCCCATACTGCGTGAGCCAACTTTCCCAATGATTTTCCGATATATACAAATATAATAGTAAACCTAAATCAAGTGCTGGATCGGCAACTGTGGCGCCATCCCAATCGATCAAGTACAATTCGTCATTTTCACTCAAAATCCAGTTGTTATGATTAACGTCAGTATGACAAACAACGAATCTACTATGTTCCACTTTATCTTTTTGTTTGAATAAATAAATCAACCCATGTTCTAAAATTTCATCATATGATTGGAGTAATGATAACTTCTTTTGTAGATTTTCAATAATAATTTGTGGAGTTAGAGGTGTATTGCCAATTCGTTTAAACATCTCTAGTAATTCACTAGAACAATGGATCTTCGACAATAATTTGGCAACATTCTTACCGTTCATCTCATGTGATTTTAATTCACGCCCATTTACCCACCGCTGTGCAGTAATCACATCTCCACTTTCTAATCGTTTCGTCCAAAGCAATTTGGGAACAATTCCTTCTGCAGATAAAACGGCTAAGAATGGAGACGAGTTCCGCTTTAAAAAAAGCTTCTGGTCACCCTGCTGTGCAATATACGCTTCTCCTGTTGCTCCACCGGCTGGTGTTACTTGCCAGTCGTCTCCTAAAAAAAACTTCAACCATTTCACCCTCAATTTCTCTGTAGTTATTTCCCACCCATTTGCTATCTACAGTATAACCCAATTTTGTGAGTTAGCCTATGTATAATTTCACAGAATAATGAAGCAGAGTCGTTTTGATAGACTCTGCCTTATATCTGAAATAATACTTTTGTACTAATTGGGGCAATTTTTATCTGCCTGTCTTTTTCCGAATATAATGGTATCAAATCTGCACTATTATCGTCAACGACTACTTGCCATTCACCATCATATGGTAAAAAAACTTCGATCGTTGACCAGCTGCCGTTATGAATAACCGCGATTCGATTCCACTCATCCATTTTCGACAGGTCATCTAACATATATCCGATCACATGAGGCGGCGTGTCGAAAGGTTTCATGTGCGCTTTAACTAATTCCATAGAGGTTAAACGAAAAGCAGCATGTTTCCTTCGTAACGCGATTAAGCTTTTAACGTATTCCACATTATCTTTAAACTTCTCTTTCATTTCCCAGTCCAATGCATTAATCGTATCTGGCGAATTATAACTGTTTTCTACGCCATGTTTTGTCCGAAAAAATTCTTGGCCCGCATGGAGAAATGGAATACCTTGGGCCGTTAAGACCATTGAAGTACCTAACCGATGCATCCTATAGCGATATTCTTCTAGATCTCCCCCATTCGATAACATGAGTTTATCCCATAATGTATGATTATCGTGACATTCAATATAATTAATCGATTGCTGAGGGTGCAGAAATAACTGATCTTGCGGTTGAAATACGCCAGTCGTTCCCGCTAATACTTCTCTCGTACTTTCCGTTACTTCAGCATTTCCGTTTATAAACCCTTTCTCTTGATGGTTAAAGCTGCTTCCCTTTAATCGGTCTCGAAAACGGTCATTAAAAAAGCTGACCTTTTCTAGCGTTTTTGCCTGCTCTAACACTGCTCGCTTCTCAAACGGAAAGGCAGTCGGTAAGTTCCAACCCTCTCCCAACAAAACGATCGATGGGTTAAGACCATTTAACTGTTTCACTAACTTATCCATAGTCTCAACATCCAAAATCCCCATTAAGTCAAAGCGAAAACCGTCTACCTTATACTCCTCGACCCAAAAAGAGACACAATCTATAATGAATTTTTGTACCATTTTCCGTTCAGAAGCGATGTCATTCCCAACGCCGGTTCCATTAGAAATTTGCCCATCTGAATGATATCTAAAATAATATCCCGGTACTATTTTTTCAAAATCACTCGTTTGCCATATATAAACGTGATTATATACGACATCTAAAATAACACGGAGATTGCTTTTATGCAGAGCAGCAATTAATTGCTTTACCTCGTAAATACGTAACAGAGGATTGGTAGGATCATCCGAATAACTACCTTCAGGTGCAAAATAATGGGTTGGATCATATCCCCAATTATAGCTATCTTGCTTTAGCTCATCGACACTTCCAAAATCATTAATAGGTAGCAGTTCAACATGAGTGACACCTAACTGTTTCAAATAATTCAATCCAGTAGCTGTTCCATTAACACCCGTTGTTCCATCTTCTAGCCATCCTGCATATTTCCCCTTATTTTCTATACCACTCGTTGGTGCTATCGTAAAATCTCGTATATGAGCTTCATAAATGATCGTCTCATCTCGATTGTGAAATGGTAATTTTACATGCCAAGAAGGTGGATTTGTTTTTTCTAAATCAATAACGACTCCTTTTAAACTATTTACTGCTAAGGCTTTGGCATATGGATCGACTGCTTCTTGCCAGTTTTTATTGACACAAACTTTATAAAGATAAAACAAACCATCTTGATCTCCTGGTAACGTTAGCTTCCAAACCCCTTT
The DNA here is from genome assembly GCF_057473385.1 of Alkalihalobacterium sp. TH-98. Taxonomy (NCBI): domain Bacteria; kingdom Bacillati; phylum Bacillota; class Bacilli; order Caryophanales; family Bacillaceae; genus Alkalihalobacterium; species Alkalihalobacterium sp. TH-98. Next base: position 40,018 of record NZ_JBYCKM010000004.1, read on the forward strand.
TTGCTTACGAACCATTGGAATTTCTATTCCCTTTTCCTCTTGCCAATTAGTAAAGATAACTAGCCTTACTTCTGTTGCCGTAGGGGCCCATACTTTAAACGTAGTTCCAGCTTTAGAGTAATTCGCTCCTAGATCATTTAACTCATAATAAAACATATCATCAAATGCTTTCGTTCGAACGACTTCACCTACTTCAACGAAGTAACTCTCACCATCTTTCGTATATAACGTATACTCTTTTCCAAATTCAATAGATTGCATGAGCTGTAACGTCACTTCATTACTAGATGTTGTATTGACATTAAGAATTGGGATTTCTTTGTTCCCCATTCGCAACCGAAAGTAATCATTTTCGAGTTGTTGTTCAATCGGTGAGGACATGATAACTGTTATTTGGTCTACTTTTTTTATTACTGCTTTTTGAACTTGAAAAGCCCTCATAGACATGCCCCCTAACTCTCTTTATAATAGTATATTTCAGAAGCTATAAATTGGTTATACTCGACCACCAATAATTATTAACCTTAATTAATTTAATATTCAGACAGTCGTTACATAACTATTTTCTTTTTATGTACAAACATGATACTATTTTCTAAACTAACGTATATATAAAAAGTTAAGGTGGAGAAAAAATGAGACAAAGAAAATTAGAGAACCGCGCAAAATTACTGATATCGTGTCCGGATCGTCCTGGAATTGTATCAACGATATCAACTTTCCTTCATGAAGAAGGTGCAAACATCGTCCAATCGGATCAATACACAACGGATCCGGAAAGCGGCATGTTTTACATGCGAGTCGAATTCGATTTAGATGATTTTGATCAATCGTTTGAAAATATCCAAAAAGGAATTGCACCTATTGCTGATAGACTATCGATGGAATGGCGCCTTGAAAGTGAAAAGCGTATGAAGAGAATGGCCATTTTTGTATCAAAGCAAGATCATTGCTTATTAGAATTACTATGGAAATGGCGCTCTGGAGAATTATTAGTAGATATACCATTAGTAATTAGTAATCATACGGACCTAAGAGAAACGGTCGAAGCTTACGGTATTTCATTTTATCATATTCCCGTAAGTAAAGACACCAAGGCAGAAGCTGAACAACGTCAGATTCAAATTCTTAAGCAATATGATATCGACTTCATTGCATTAGCTCGCTATATGCAAGTCTTATCATCTACTTTCGTAGCCGAGTTTCCAAAGCAAATCATTAATATTCATCATTCCTTTTTACCTGCATTTATCGGAGCAAATCCATATGATCGAGCATTTGACCGTGGAGTAAAACTGATTGGTGCAACCGCTCATTACGTGACAGATGATTTAGATGAAGGTCCAATTATTGAACAAGATGTTCTTCGAGTAAATCATAGATTTACAGCAGAACAATTAAAAATAGCGGGTCGAGATGTTGAACGTGTTACGTTTGCCAGGGCGGTGGCATGGCATAACGAAGACCGCATCATTACATATGGAAATAAAACGATTGTCTTTTCATAAAGTGAAACTTTTTTAGTAGGGTTGTCTTCATCCCCACTGAAAATTAGTTGAACCAATCGGGTTGTTACTGAGGCTCCGTCTCCCACTAGCCTTTTTTCCTTTCTCAAAAGCTTGAAGTGTGAGTCTTAGCGCCAGTTAGTCGGGATAAAGAGATGGAAAGGGCTGCCACAATTTGTTGGCAGCCCCTTTTCAGCATGTAAGCACGATTTAGCAGTATCGTAAGAACAAGCCCTCCTTTAAAGAAGACTTGGCAATACGACAAGCCGTTGTTTACTTACATTGGAAGACGTCTGAAGCTAACAATATCTGAGTTTAAACGTTCTTATGTGCTTTAATATTCATTCTATGGACTTAATCGACCTTTCATTCATTCCATTCTTTTACGATGACATTTATTTGATTGAACTCTTCGTCGGTCATCGCAGGTTCAATATATAACAACGGTTTTTCTTTTTCGTTTAGCGGTGGAAGCTCTAATCGGCCTTCTTTCTTTAACCACAGCCTAACAGCCAAAATTAAATCTTCCTTTGCCTCTTTATATGTATCACCGTAGCCAACACAAGCATCAATACCTTTAACCGCTACACAATATTCTTCTTGACCCTTCCAATTATATTGTCGCCGCACAAGTAATGATTGCTGCCCTAAATCTAATATATTCTGAAACTCTTGATGTCCACGTTTCATAAAATTCCCCTTTTACACGTTTTAAAAAGACTAACTGTCTTTGTTGGGCTCCTTGTTATCTGGACCTTTCTAACAGCGTCTAGAATAACTGCCGTTTAAACCAACAGACTTCCATTCAGTCAGTCTTTTTTCAATTTCTCTTCATAAAATTTAATTATACCCAAATTCTAATTTATCTATTCTTTTTTTATTCGAATATTATAATTGATCTTGATCCAGATTATCATTTTCTACTCTTTGACGGACATGAGCTGAAGTATGACAATGGTCCAATAATAGTTTAGCAACTTTTAATTGTTGGCTCTTTATAGGTGATGGGTGCTTTTTCAGTTTTTCATGCCACTGCGAAAACGTGCGCTTATCAACTAGCTCCACCCTTAATCCTTGACCCTTATAATCAATGATACAATCTTTTGAAAGAACAGTTCTTTTAATTGAAAATTCACAATTATTTTCTTGTAGGATGTCCTTAATGATACTCGCCATCCTATTAACAGCTATAATTGGACTTAATAATTTTCTTTCTTTTTTATGGACAAGCTCCACCCAAAATCGATCCGATGAAGCTTCAAAAACACTATGCTCACTTCCTTCTAAAATCGTAATACATTGAATTTCGCTCGGTGTGATTAAGACAATATCCATATCAACCGGTGCCTGTTTGATCCAAAAAACAGGTGAATACATTAAAAAATAATTATCAGGAATTTGCTGTGCAAAAAAGCGTAATTGTTGATCGTATTTATATTTTGGATTTAAGTAAGATCGTTCAAGTAATGAGGAGCTAGCCCACATGATTTGTGATTGATATAAGTCATCAAGAAATAACTTTTTCAAATGTTCAAGATTTTTAGCTTTTAAAGGTAATCGATCCTCTTCTTCCTCCCCAGAGATTTCAATAACCTCTACTTCTTCTCCCTTTCTATCTTTCGAGAAGACATTCCATCTTTTTAATTTCTGAACGGTTGACTGTAAGATGCTCGATTGCGTCGACTCCTCATCACGAACTGTATTCACTTGTTGGGGATCTTCATTCGGATTAGTAAGTTGCAATTGCTCCCATTCATTTTTTAAGTAATACCAACGTTCCTTTTTCATTCGTGTAAATTGAGTTGGATAACGTTGCATGTCAAATTGATATCTAGATATATAATCTTCTAACTTGATCAAGTGGGCCAATTCGTGAACCTCCGTAATACTTATCTGCTTTCTTCTTTATCTCAATAGCGTGTGAAAAATAACAACATGTATTCATACAGCTTATCTATTAGACTTTTTTTCAATGAAAACCTTTTACTAATATAATAGAAAAACAAGCATAGGGCCTAACACCGATACAACGATGGCACTTAAAGTCATTGCAACTGAACTAGCTGCTCCTTCTTCTTCACTATTTTCTAAGGCTTTTGCTGTTCCAATTGCGTGCGAAGCACTCCCTGTCCCGATACCTTTTCCAATATAATGATTAATCTTAAACCACTTAAATAAATAAGGAGCTAATACCACTCCTCCAATCCCTGCAACCATTACAAATATAGCTGCCAGCGGAGGTGCCCCGCCCAGCGTCTTTGCAACGTCCATTGCTACAGGTGTTGTAACCGACTTTGGTACTAGAGAATAAATTAACATTTCTTCAACACCAAGCCATTTCGCCAACAGCAATCCACTGACGATTCCGATAATTGCCCCAACGAAAACACCTACGACGATTGAAGTGAAATATTTCTTCAACATACTTAACTGTTTATATAGCGGGTAAGCTAGTGCAACTACTGCCGGACCTAATAGTTTTTCTATCCATTCACCGCCTATACTATACGTATCGTACGGAATTTGAAACACAACCAAGATCACTATCATTACAATTGTTCCTATCACTAAAGGTAGTGTAATTGGATAAGGATATTTTTGATAAAAAAGTCTCGCCCCCCAATAGACACCAACTGTTAAGCTAATAAAAAAAAGAGCTAAGAAAAAATCATTCATAATTTCTGCTCCTTTCGTGTTGCTAATAGTTGACTGAGAGCGCCAGAACAAACCATTACAATTAATGTACTAATTAAAGCAATAATAACCAGTATAATCCCTTTTCCAGAAAAGACATCTAGAAAATTTAAAACCCCTACAGTTACTGGTAAAAATAATAAAGGCATATGTCTCAGCAACAAAGAAGTTCCATACTCAATCCATTTCGGTTTTATGACTTTTGTGGCAAATAACACAAACAATAGTAACATTCCAATGATACTACCCGGAATGAATAAATCAAACGTTTGTTGGATCCATGCTCCGACCCAATAAAATAAATATAATATCCCGATATGCAAAATGATACGAAAGATAGTCAATTGAAACACTACTCCTCTTTGTTAGTACGAAATGCATCAGCTGAAAAAGAAAAAGTTCGAAGTGGTTCATACATTGGACTTTTTCCAATATGTGATTGATATAAATGAAATTTATCGACTTTCCAGGTGCTTAAATCATCTTTTGTTAATGAGTGATTAGCTTCTTCTAATGAAAAGATATCGTCACCAGTCCAACGCCTTGCTAACGTTATATGTGGGCGGTATGGCCGGTTTTCAATATCTAGCCCAAGACTAGCACATGTTTTGGCAACATTCGATTGTAATTCAATTAATTGTTCTTCTTTTTTAACACCTGCCCAGAAAATTCTTGGATGATTTCTCTCACCAAAAGTGTCTAGCCCATTGAGTGTTAAGTTAAAGGTACGCTGCTGTTTTGCAACTACATCAAGATGATCTCCCAAACGTTTTAACAAGCCGTCTTCCACATACCCTAAAAAAACGAGCGTAATGTGTAAATCTTGTGGATGCACCCATTTTTTAAATGGGTAAAAATCTCGATTTTGCTCTTGCCAATTTATCAAACTTTTATTTGCAAGATCTAATACCGGTATCGCTAAGAAAAAATGCGGTTTCATTATCATACACCTTCTTCTAAATATTTTAACGAATTTCTCACATTTTGTCGTTACAATTTTTGTAATTCCTTTTAAATAAAAAATGTAAGTGGTTAAATCCAATCTATTTGATAGGAATTATTTTTTTATTTATGATAAAATAAGAGGAAGTATTATTGCTAAACATTAAAATAAGGAAGTGACTATATGCGAGTTGTAAACAATATTGCGGATTTAATCGGTCATACCCCTTTAGTTAAACTTAACCGAATTGCAGATAAAAATGGTGCAGCCGTTTACCTCAAGCTTGAATTTTTTAACCCGAGTGGAAGTGTAAAAGACCGTGCTGCTTATCAAATGATTATTCAAGCAGAACAAGACGGTTTGTTAAAGCCTGGAGCAACGATTATAGAACCGACCAGCGGAAACACTGGAATTGGTCTTGCTATGAATGCTGCGGCAAGAGGCTACCGTGCCATTTTAACAATGCCTGATACGATGAGCCAAGAACGTATTAATATTCTTAAAGCCTATGGTGCAGAAGTAGTTTTAACCGATGGAGATAAAAAAATGCCTGGGGCTATTGAAAAAGCTCATGAATTAGCAAAAGAAATTCCAAATAGCTTTGTCCCTATGCAATTTGAAAATGCAGCAAATCCAGATGCCCACCGTTACACAACAGCGGTAGAGATTAAAGAAGCACTCGATAGTATCGGAAAAAAATTATCGGCGTTTGTAGCTGCCTCTGGTACAGGTGGAACGATTACAGGTACGGGTGAAGAATTAAAAAAGTTTTACCCAGAAGCTACAGTACATGTTGTTGAACCAGCAGGCTCACCCGTATTATCGGGTGGAAAACCGGGTCCACATAAACTGGTCGGGACAAGTCCTGGGTTTATTCCCCCAATTTTAAATCAACAAGTTTATAATGAAATTAAAAAAATTGAAGATGAAGATGCATATTGGGCAACGATTGAGCTTGCTCAAAAAGAAGGAATCCTTGTTGGGCCTTCTTCTGGTGCGGCATGCTTTGCAGCTCTAGAAGTCGCTAAAAAATTAACACCAGATGATGTAGTTGTAGCTATTGCTTGTGATACAGGTGAACGCTATTTATCCACTGATTTATTTGACTTTGAAAACAAATAACGGAAGAAAAGCGCAAGCGCCCGTTTGGCGACGTGCAGACTGGAGCCCACCGTATGAGATAAAAGAAACTCGGTGAACGGTAATGAGCCGATGTTGACATATCACAAGTAGTTGAGCGAAAGTCTCGCTAGTCGTTGGCACCTGGAGCTAGACATAGAGCTCAAGGTGCCTCCTTACCGCCGACAAGCGCTGGAGGGCAAGCAATGAGTGTCTTGCTCTTTAGACACCCTTGATGGACCGAAGCGACCTCGAGCCGATGGCACCTGCAGCTAGACAAAACAGACTAACTCATTATACGCTGTCCCCTTGGATAACCAGTAAGGTTTATGCGACGCAGCGTATGAGTTAGCCTGTTTTTATTTTATTGAGTTCGCCATTTCAATTAAATCATCAATGGAGACTTGCTCTTCAATTCTCTTACTATTGGCCAGAATGTATTCCCAACCGTTTTTATGAAAAATTAAGATATTATGATATCTATCCCTTAATTGAATGGCCTTTGAACCATCTGATAAAGAAAGTAACCGAGCAACCTTTGCTTTATTATAGATTCCTTGTGCTTCAGGAATAATAAACATTTTAATTTGTTCCCGGGGTTTATTCTCGTTTACATACTCAATTTCTAATTTCGCAGGATAACTATAGGAATCAATAATTCCAAACGTATGGGTAATTTCGATTGGCGGCAGTTTATTTGGCAGACTTACCTCTCTTTGATACAAGTTCTCAAACTCTTTTACCGCTACTTGAAGCGATCGGTACCCCATAATTTGGTACTGTTCTTCAATCGACTGTGGGTTCCAATAACTTTCACCGTAGTAATCCTCAGCATGCACCCAACCACTGCTACAAACAAGCCCGATTAATATAAAAAGGAAAGTAGTAACTGTTTTCTTCTTCACCCAAAACATCCCCCTTGACGAATGCAATCCTTCTCTTATTATCCTTAGCCAAGCCAACATTATACAAAGAAAAGCGGAAGGTGCCTGGTTATCGGCGTAAGTAAGAATCGGAGCTGATTCGGATGAGATTTTAAATTTTAGCGGACTGAGAGGACCTTATTTTAAAATAAACGACCTTCTTGAAGCATTTAGCGGACTGAGAGGCTCTTATTACTTGATTTTGCATGAAAACATCACGAATTCTTGCAAATAAGGGCTTCTGAGTCCTCTTAGCAATGCAAAATGCCAATTTTGACACAAATAAGGGCCTGTGAGTCCGCTTCTTCATTAATTAGACGGTTAACTAACTCTACTTCAATGTAGTGTAGCGGCGCCAACAACGTCATGCGGACAAGACAGGTGACAGGTATTTCATTTGCACTTTTTTATTAATAGCCAGCTTGCATCTAGCTATTTATTCTTTGGCTAATTCGTAAATAGCTTGGGCGTATATGGCTGTTGCCTTTAATAAATCGTCTATCATGATATACTCATCTTTTTGATGGGCTACATCTTCACGACCAGGAAATAGTGGGCCGAATGCGACTCCAGATTCCAATGAGCGCGCATATGTACCGCCACCAATCGAAAGAAGCTCTGCCTTTTCACCTGTTTGTTCTTCATATACTCTAGATAAGACTTGAATTAACGAATGCTCTTTATCGACATGATGAGGTGGTGAATGATCAAGTACAGTTATAGAGAACCCCTTTTTCTCCGCTAACGATTTTATGGTATTAATCATTTGGTCTCCATCATTCGTAACGGGGTAACGAATATTTAACCCTATACTCCCGCCACTTACTCGTTCATAGGAAAGGAGGCCGCTATTAACGGTTAAGTCACCTGTAATGTCGTCAGTGAAAGCTATTCCTAACTGTTTCCCTCTAAATTCGTTATGTAAATACTCTGCTATAAATTGAGTAAACTGCTTATCACCGCCTTCAACTAAAATTCCATTGAGGAATTCAGCTAAATACAAACCAGCATTTACACCTAATTTAGGCTCCATGCCATGGGCAGATTTTCCTTTCATATGTAAGTTCAATTTTTCATTCTCTTCCGTTAAATGCCCTTCCAAATTATTATTTTTCAAAAATAAATGGAAGCCCGTTTTTATTCTTAAAAGGTCTTCTTGTTTTACTTGGATTATTGCTGTTGCCTGGTCAGGTACCATATTCATTCTTCTGCCTGATTGAAAACTCACTAATAAAGGCAACGATTGTTCTTCTGTACCATTCCATGTCGTCTTTAGTTGAATATCGCATATTCCCTTTTCCGCATAAATGATTGGGAAATCGGCATCTGGAGCAAAGCCAATGGTTGGCATTTCTTCATGTTTAAAGTAATGGTCAACACATTGCCATGTACTCTCCTCATCCGTCCCTATAATCATCCTCACTCTTTTAGATAATGGTAAGCCTAGTTCTTTGACGATTTTCATGGCATAAAATGCAGCCATCGTCGGTCCTTTATCATCAATCGCACCACGAGCAATGAGTTTCCCGTCTATAATCTCAGCAGCGTAAGGAGGACTAGTCCATCCTTCACCTTCTGGTACAACATCGATATGGCAGAGTATCCCAACAGATTCTTCTCCTTGACCAAATTCAATATGTCCTGCATACCCGTCTAAATTTTTAACATGAAAGTTACATTCTTCACCTATTTTTAATAAAAAGTTTAAAGCATCGTTTATACCCGTACCAAATGGTTGTCCTGGTTCTGCACTAGATTCGTCCAAAACGCTTGGTATCTGTAGGAATTTTTGTGTTTCATTAATTAAATCTGATTTTCTTTTTTCGACTTCATTCTTCCAATTAATGCTTGACAATTTGTATTCACAGCCTTTCATTTCTTCAAAATTGTATTACGGTACTTTGCTAAATTAAATGAATTATTGTACAATAAGTAACAAGAGGGATTTGATGTGAATTTTAGCCATATGATGGCTGCGAATGTTCGTCAATTACAACAACGTTACGTATTAATATACTAAACTTGTCAATGGCAACACAAGCAGCTTTTGCAGTGATTAAGATTGATCATGTTTCATTCAGATTTCAAACAAGACATCAGCCCCTCACCCGATTCTAGGACAAAACATTGGTATTAAAGGCTAATGTCCACTCACTGCTCATTCGACCATGCGGCCATAACTGTAATTGGCACGAATGATCATTACCCCTTTTTAATACAATGGTTGTAAGGACGATCATTTATAACAAGGAGTGGTTTTTTGAAAGCTTCAACTGATCGAATGCTGACTCGTATTAAGTCGATTTACCTCTACATTAAACAAAGGGGGACTGTCACAACGAATGAATTGGTTGAAGAGTTTGGCATAACTCAAAGAACGATCCAGCGAGACTTGAATGTCTTAGAGTATAATGATTTAGTACTTAGTCCTAGCCGTGGAAAATGGACAGTAAACAAGAAGAAAACGAAAGTATCTTAGATCCTTTAATAAGAAAACAGCCACAGAAGTGGCTGTTTTCTTCATTTTGAATTCCTTAATATTTCAATTTCCTCTTCTGTCATTTCTCGGTATTCCCCAAGACGCAAACTTGAATCTAGTTCTAGTGGACCGATTGAGATGCGCTTTAACTCGATTACCTTTTTTCCTACTGCTTGAAACATTCGTTTTACTTGATGAAACTTACCTTCAGTAATGGTTAATTCAATTTCTGACATCGGACCTGATTCACGGATCACTAAATGTCCTGGCTTCGTAACATAGCCGTCATCTAGTTCGACCCCTTCTTTAAATTTCTGCACATCTTCTTCAGTCACTTCTCCTCTTACCGTCGCTGCATAAGTTTTATCGACGTGTTTTTTAGGAGACATCAATTCATGAGACAGTTTTCCATCGTTCGTTAAAATAAGAAAACCTTCCGTATCTTTATCGAGCCTTCCAACAGGAAAAGGTTCGTACACAGCATGTTCAAAAGCGAGTAAATCAATGACGGTTTCATGTTGGTTGTCCTCAGTAGCAGAAATAACTCCTTTTGGTTTATTGAGCATCAAGTAAATATACGGTTTATACTCTACCGGTTCCCCATGAACAGTAACCGACTGCTCATCAGGTTTTACGTGACACTTACCGTCCTTTATTGGTTCACCATCGACATGGACAACTCCAGTTTTCAATAGCTTTTTTACTTCTTTTCTTGTACCAAAACCAACATTCGCGAGCAATTTATCAATTCTCATCTTCTGTCCCCTCACTTAGTTTTTCTATCTCTTTCAGGAGGTTCCGACCAAACCCTCCTAGCTGTTGATGACAATAACTTTTTATTACGCCTCTAACCGTCACTTCAAGTGAATGGTCAATCCACTTCTCATCAAAACCTTCTTTATGTAGTTCTTTTTTTAATGACACCGCTGATTCTAGTGCGGCTTTTGTTGCAAGTTGATTTATGAGAAGCACCCTGTCTTCTTCTCCAGTTTGCACTGTCATATCTTTTTTAAAAAAAGATTTTAGCCACTTTACTTCCTGATCAAACGATTCTGGTACTATGAGTAATCCTCGTTTATCTGTCACCATCTGATCCGCTTGACCGATACATTTACACGGTACCACTTTACTGCCTAGCACGTATGAGATAACTTCCTCCTCCATAATTGCAGTGGCCATATGAAAAATGATGGCTTCTTTATGTAAGTATTGACCATATTGAGTAAAAAAATCGTTGTATGCTGAAGCTGGTAAAGCTACAAAAACATGACTAGCCTTTGAAAACATATCTGGACCTGCATACTTAACCTTCAATTGATTGTAATAATCCTCGTCTCGACGATTTTTATGGAACACATAAATGGTTTCTTCACTTTTTATGAAGGGTAAAAGTGACTTCGTTAACCGACCAAATCCAATAAATAAGATCATGTGTGCCTCCCCCTATTAGATGTTAGAATATCGTCATCTCATCTAAATTTCAGAAAACTTTCTTTTAGATTTTCTCACTTACAATTTAAGGTAATTTATTATTCTATATCTCTTTTCAGATCTTTATTTTACCACTTTTAGGAAATTAGTTGTTCTAAACTTCTTATTAAATTCTTATATTCCCATTTAAAGGAAAATTATTGTTCTAAATCTCTTTTTAGGTCCTCGTATTTACATTTTAAGGAGATTGCTTGTTCTAAACCCTCTATTAAGTCCTCCCGTTTCCATTTTTAGTATATCCTTTGTTCTAAATCACCTTTTAGGTCTCAATATTTACCCGAACACTGACCATTAAACTAGATAAAATAAAAACACCCACACTTAATGAAGAGCTTTAGTGCTAATGTACAATACATTACACTATACCTCATCCATACAATAGTGTGGGCATCCCTGTTTACAATTCTTCAGTTTGGAACATATAATGCCTTGTTCTCATATTTACATTTAAAACAATTCCGAGAGCCAGCATATTGGTCATCAGGGCACTACCGCCATAACTGATAAAAGGTAATGCAAGACCTGTGATAGGCATTAGTCCTATCGTCATAGCGATATTTTGGAATATTTGAAACACTAGTAATCCGACAATACCTGAAACTAAATACGTTCCAAACAAGTTATTACAACTAAAAGCAATAACAATCATTCGATAAAACATTAAGAAATAAATAACGATTAAAATGGTCGCGCCGAGAAACCCAAACTCTTCTCCAATTACTGTAAAAATAAAGTCAGTATGAAGCTCTGGAACACGGGCAGGTTCACTTTGTGATTGGACTCCTTGCATAAACCCACTTCCATATAGTCCCCCTGCACCAATTCCTTTTAAAGCCTCAACCAGCTGATACCCGTAACTACCTGCATTTTCATTCGGATACAACCAACCATAAATCCGTTCCATCTGGTGGTTCTTTATAACTTTATTGAATATCGCGAAATAATTGTTGTGTAACCAAACTAAGAAACCGATGCCGCTAATGACACTAACAACTAGTAAGGATAACATTCTCCATCCGACACCAGACATTAAAATCATAGTCGCCATAATACTTCCGATAACTAAAGCCGTCCCTAAATCAGGCTGTTTCAGAATGAGGAAAAATGGCGGTAAGCCTACTGCAACCACTTTCGCAACAACGATACAATCTGATTTAAAACTTTTTTCACGACCATCTTTTGTAATTTTATACAATAAATGAGCTAGTGCGATAACAACGAAGACTTTTACAAACTCAGACGGTTGAAATCGTTGACCGGCAATTTGAATCCAACGTTGGGAGCCATTAAAGACCACTCCAAAAAACTCAACCCACAACAGTAGTAATATTCCGAGAATATATAAAGGAATTGAAAAATTCTTAAACATATCATAATCAAGAACCATTGCCGCAACCATTAAAAAGAGCCCTGGAACTATCCAAACCGCTTGCCTTTTAACGAATTGCATGGGATCAGCGGTATACTGTCCACCCGATCCACTATAGATTGCCAATAAACTTATACACATTAACAAAAAAAACAAAAATAGCAACGTTAAATCAATCTGCTGTAAACTCGATTTACGTTCTTCCATAATTTCCTCCATCTATATAAAACGAGCTATGCCCCTATTCGTTCATCACTTTCTTCAGCTAGCCGTCGTTGTTGTCGATTTTGTCTTGCAATATTAGCTAGAACAGCTATCGATATCATCGATACAAGTAATGAAGAACCTCCATTACTAATAAACGGTAATGGGATACCGGTGATCGGCAATAACCCTGAAACCGCTCCGACATTAAAAACAATTTGAATACCAATTTGAAAGACAATTCCAAACGCTAATAGACTACCAAACGGGTTTCTGCAACGAATTCCAACCATTATCCCTTTAAAGAAGATAATCGTGTAACAAGCAAAAACAAAGGCGATACCTAGTAACCCAAGCTCTTCGGAAATAATCGCTAATATAAAATCAGTCTGTGGTTCAGGAAGGTACATTAACTTTTGAACACTCTGACCAAGACCGGCACCAGTTAAACCGCCGTGTGCAATCGCGATATACGACTGCAAAATCTGATAACCATCACCTGAGGCATAAGCAAATGGATCCAGATAAGACGTAATTCGCTTCATCCGATAAGGAGCTGCCAAAACGGCAATAACAAACACTGCAAAGCCTGACATCCCTAATAAGATAAGATGCTTGATCTTTGCTCCTGATAAAAATACGATTAATATCGTGACCATGAGGATTGACGTTGCCGTTCCTAGGTCAGGTTGTCTAACAATTAAAGCCAATACGATCGTTACAACAATTAAAGGTGGCATAACTCCTTTAATAAACTGATCAATATAGGCTTGTTTTTTACTATATACTGATGCTAAATACATGATCATTCCCAACTTCACAAACTCTGATGGTTGAATTTGGAACGATCCTATTCTCAACCAGCGTTGAGCCCCGAGAACTTCATGCCCAAAAAGCAAGACTGCAGTAAGGATTATTATCGATCCAAATATAATCACTGCTGATAGCTTCCGATAGAGTTGAAAAGGCACATGCATGACAAGAAAAAAAACAACGATCCCTATAAAAAACCACATCGCCTGGCGCTTAATAAAGAAGTAATAATCCCCAAATTCATATAAAGCCCAAACATAGCTTGAGCTAAAAACCATAATTAACCCAAATATTGATAACAATGCAGTAACGACAATGAGCAGCCAGTCATTGTCTTTTGAAATTGAATATTTCATGGCCCCTCCAAAGTTTATGTCCTTAAAAGGCTCACTGACATAGTAATTGGAATTCAATTACTTTTCATGCTTGTACAATTATATCAAACCGTGAAAATAAGAGAAAGAGACTTTTGCTGGCACTTATTGTAGAAAAATAAGTTAAAACAACGATTATAACAAGATTTCTATAAAAATAGGCGTTTGCCTTATACCCATCTGCTCTTTTTCACATAAGCTGAAACTGTAATGTACGAATACCCAATTAAGGAGAGAGATCATTGAATTATTATTATCAACAACACCAACAACAACCTTATGTGATGGATGAAAGCCAACTTCAGCAGTTTTCCGGGCAAGATGAGAGACAACAGCCTCAATTTTTCCCATCGCCTGGAGCGCCTGGCTTACCTGGACCCGGATTTCCTGGCACTGGTTTTCCTGGTACAGGGTTTCCCGGCACTGGCTTCCCAGGCCATACACCGCCTCGAGATATTGAACGCCGCTTAGCAAGACTAGAGCGTACTGTTGAACAAAATACCGAGAGAATTAACCGTTTAAACCGTCGTCTTCGCAGAGTAGAACGCCAACTAGGCTTTGGAGGATTCGCTGACGGATTTTAAGAAAAAAGTAGTTTTTTAATTGCTTAACAAACGAGATAATGCTAGGGCTCGCGTTTGCCCTAGCATTTAAAATTTAATCCTGGTGTATATACGTTTGTCCTAGAGAGCTCTTTCATAGGAAGATTAAAAGCTTAAAAACAGGTCTCTAATTAGAAACGGCTTTCAGGCTCTATTTCAGGCTCTATTCACATGTTTTAGTGACCGCTTCCTCCTGCTGACACGGCCCTCAGGCTCTATTCACTCACTTTAGTGCCCGCTCTTCCCTGCTCACACGGCTTTCAGGCTCTATTCACTCACTTTAGTGCCCGCTCTTCCCTGCTCACACGGCCCTCGGGCTCTATTCACTCACTTTAGTGCCCGCTCTTCCCTGCTCACACGGCCCTCGGGCTCTATTCACTCACTTTAGTGACCGCTCTTCCCTGCTCACACGGCTTTCAGGCTCTATTCACTCACTTTAGTGACCGCTTTCTCCTGCTGACACGGCCCTCAGGCTCTATTCACTCACTTTAGTGACCGCTTTCTCCTGCTGACACGGCTCTCCGGCTCTATTCACTCACTTTGGTGACCGCTTCGTCCTGCTGGCACTGCTTTCGGGCTCTATTCACTTAGTTTAGTTACCGCTTCCTCCTGCTGGCACGGCTAAATTCAACGACGTTGTCGCTCTCCTATTGTGCTTCCGTTCTTTTTTTCTTCCAGCGTAGGAAGGAAAAGCGCTGACCAAGAATTTGGCCTGCTAAGTGAGACCTCACCGTTAAGAAGAAATAAACAAGTCCACCTGACGCAATCGATGGTATTAACACAATCAACGTATTCGCCCAACTTGTCATCGGGAAAACGAGTTCAAGGACATGTTTGATGATCACTACAACAAATGCCATAAAGGCAACAAAGATGGATATCAGTATAAATCGCTTAACAATAAAACGATAATCATAGTTAGCAAACTTTCCAATGGCCCAAACGTTGATCGCAATCGAAATCGTGTAACCTAGATAAGTCGTTAACACACCACCAAGTGCACCTAGTGAATAAATCGCCCAATAATTTGTTAAGAGCTTTACGATGAGTGCCACTAGTAATCCGATCACAGCATACTTTTGCTTATTCATTCCTTGCAAGATCGCAGCAGAAACCGCAAATAAGGAGAAGAAAATAGCAATCGGTGCGTAGTATCTTAGAATACTTCCGCCTATTTCAACATCGCCCAGTCCAAACAGGACACCAAACGCCGGAAATGATAAGATTGATAATCCGACCGCTGCAGGGATCGTTAAGAATAAAATAATCTGATAGGTTTGTGTGATTTGACTTCGTAATAAGTCCTCATCACCATTAATAAACGACTTTGTAATCGTTGGGACAAGAGTAATTGAAAAAGCAGTTGCTAATGCAACGGGTATTAATATGAGCTTATGAGCAGATTGTGAAAATACACCGAAAGCAACCTCCGCCTCTTCTTGACGAACCCCTGAAGCTATCAACGCATTATTAAATGTAAATAAATCAATGAGTTGATAGAGCGGAATGGCAAGTCCAACAAAGGATAGAGGTAATGCATAGGAAATGAGCTCCCGATACATGCTTTTAAGCGGGATTTGATGATCAACTGTACTCTCGCTCATTTGACGATTTAAGAGCTCTTTTCTTTTAAACCAATAAACTAATAGTACAGCAAGACCACCTAACGCCCCAACAAACGCACCGAAAGTAGCAAATCCAACTGCTAATCCGATCCCTCCTTGATAAACTCCAACAATTAAGAACGTTAAACTTAAAATAAAAATAATCCGTACAATTTGTTCGACCACTTGGGATATGGCTGTTGGTCCCATGGACTGAAAGCCTTGGAAATACCCGCGAATGACAGACATAATCGGTACAATGATTAAGGCCGTACTCACCATTCGGATAGAAAAGATAATATCATCCATCGAATTTCCTTGAAGTTCACTCGGGTCTTTTATAATCAACGTAGCTAAAACAGGCGCCATAAAGAATAACATTAAAAAAGCAATAAATCCTGTGATTGACATGACGACCATTCCTGAGCGAAACAATCTTCGTCCTGTATAATAGTCTCCCAGAGCATTATATTTTGCTACAAATTTAGAAACTGCCAACGGGACTCCCATTGTGGCTAAACTAAGTATGACCGTATATGGCAAATATCCGTAAGCATACAATGCTAAACCTTGTTGGCCAACAATTGCGCTAAACGGGAAAATGTAAATTAAGCCAAGTATTTTAGAAATGAATGTCGCGGCTGTCAAAATCATCGTGCCACGGAGAAGTTTAGAGTCTGACATATAGTCCTCCTGAGTCATTAAAACGAACTGAACATATACAGTCTACCGTATTTTTACAAAGTATCAAGTTACCCTTTTAAAATTTTTAGAAAATAGTCTCTTTTTCTCGGTCCGTCAAATTCGCAAAAATAAATTCCTTGCCACTGTCCTAATATGAGATCTCCACTAAAAATAATGACAGACTGCGAAGAACCTACCGTACTCGCTTTCAAATGAGAAGCAGAATTCCCCTCCATATGACGGTACTTTGGATGTTCCCAAGGATAGACCTCATCTAACCGCATGAGCATGTCATGCACTACATCTGGATCTGCATTTTCATTAATTGTAATCCCCGCCGTTGTATGCGGACAATAAATCAATACTATACCGTCCTTTACGCCAACATCTTTTACAAATTGCTGTACCTCACTCGTAATATCAATCATCTCATCGCGAGAATTTGTATGTATTGTTAGTTTTGTTAACATGAGAGGGCCCCTTTCTTACTACCATTTCTACATTGTACTAATCTCTTATTTTTAGATCAATGTTATTAAACCATATTACGATCTCATTTGGTACTTTCCACGTATGACCTATTGCAACTTGTGACTTTTTGCATAAGTTGTACTAAGTAAGGTTAGAGGAGGTGTTTAGGATGGGCGCATACAAATTTGACTTTGCGTTAATCGTAGTCCTATTTATCTTGTTAGTTATTGTTGGTACTTTCTACACTTACTAATCAAGAGATAGGAGTACCATCTATGTACAAAGATCAACCTACCTTGCTTAAGTTACAGGCGCCAATTCGGTGCCTGTTTTTCAATTTTTTTCTATAGAGCTGCTAGCGAAATTCTTTATGGCTATGTATTTCTAAGAAGTTTTTTCGTATGGATTAGCTGTGATGCGCCTCTCGTAGTATAATTTCTTTTAATAGTGAAACAATTACCAACAAACATATAACCATGATAAACTAACCTCTATAAATACCTAATGAAAGGTGCTATGAAAGTATGTATGATGTTATTGTAATTGGCGGTGGACCATCTGGTTTAATGGCATCCATTGCTGCTGCTAGTCAAGGCGCTGCCGTTCTTCTAATTGATAAAGGAGATCAACTTGGTCGAAAGCTAGGTATTTCCGGTGGCGGTCGCTGTAATGTGACCAATCGAATGGCACTTGATGACTTAATTGCTCACATTCCTGGAAATGGCCGCTTCATGCACAGTCCTTTTTCCGTCTTTAATAATGAAGACATCATTCGATTTTTTGAGAATTTAGGAATTCGACTAAAAGAAGAAGACCGCGGTAGAATGTTTCCTATCAGTGATAAAGCTTCAACTGTTGTCCGAACACTCATTGATAGAGTAAAAGACCTTGGAGTAAAAATAAAAACGCATTCTCCGGTCAAAGAAGTACGTTATGATGACGAAAAAGTGCTTGGGGTTACTCTTGAAAATGGCGAAGCGATTGACGCTCATGCCGTTATCATTGCAACAGGCGGAAAAAGTGTACCTCATACGGGTTCTACTGGCGATGGTTATCCATGGGCAAGAAAAGCCGGGCACACGATTACTGATTTATATCCTACCGAAGTACCGATTACATCTAATGAACCATTTATTAAAAATAAGGAACTTCAAGGCTTATCGTTAAGAGACGTTGAACTTTCAGTTTTAAATGCAAAAGGAAAAGTAATCAAAACTCATGAAGGAGACATGATCTTCACTCACTTTGGCATTTCGGGACCGATTGCTTTAAGATGTAGTCAATACGTTGTAAAAGAATTAAAGAAACAAAAAAAGCAGCCCGCTACGGTTGTCATGAGCATTGATCTTAATCCTGGTAAATCTGGAGAAGAGATCTTTCAAGAATTGCGTAAACTCATCAACAACGAGCCGAAAAAAGCAGTAAAAAATGTCCTGAAAGGCTACTTACCTGATCGAATGCTCACGTTCTTATTACAGAAAATAGACATCGATTTAGCAACTAGTTGCGCCAACATCGGAAATGAACCTTTGCGTTCTCTCTCTCTACTCATTAAAGAGTTTCGCTTTGAAGTGAACGGAACTTTACCAATTGAAAAGGCGTTTGTTACAGGAGGCGGCGTTTCAGTAAAAGAAATTCATCCTAAAACAATGGAGTCAAAATGTAAGAATGGCTTATATTTTTGTGGAGAAGTTTTAGATATCCACGGGTATACAGGTGGATATAACATAACCGCAGCTTTTTCCACAGGTTATACCGCTGGTTTTTCCGCTGGTTCAAGTAAAATGTGAGTTAACCACAAGGTTATACACAACCTGTGGATAAAAACAATCACAATCTGTGGATTATTTTTTAACAGAAAATCAACCTTTTTTCTACATATTCTTAGCGTTGTGGACAGATATTTTATTTATCCACAACGTTACTCACAAAAAGATGATAATTTTCGACATTACTAAAAAAATTTTTTGATTATTTTGTAATTCTTTACTTATATTAATTAGAAAAGAGGCTGAAAAGATCAGCCTCTTTATTTTCTTATATTTTTATATCCTTAACATTTTGTATCCGCTCAAAAAACATTTGTAAATGCTGCGCAAAAGACTCAGGCTTCTCTAGCTGTACATAATGGCCCGCACCTGATATTACTTTGATCTCAACATGCTCATTTGCGGTCCTGATTTTCGTTTCAGCCTGTGGCGGTAATAGACGATCCTCTTCTCCAAATATCGTTAGTATTGGAATAGTTAACTGAGCAAGCGTATTTCCCCCACATTTGTATGAATCACAGGCTTTAAAATCATTTAGTGCAATAGAAACCGTACTGCCATTTAGCTCTTCACGTTCCTCTTTTATTAGTTCGTCACTTGCCGTTCTACTATATGAAGCAAGGAATAAAAATTCAGGGAACACACCTGTTTTTAAATGACTAATAATCTTAGAGTGTACGGGTAGTTCATAGTATGACGCGGCCAGAACAAGACCTTTTACAAACGGATTCCTAGCTGCTAGTTCAATTCCTATTAAACCTCCCATAGAATGCCCAACTATCACAACATCTTCTGTTATATTTTGTGACAGACGTTCCGCATATTCTTCGACGGATGTTGCGATTGTTTCACTATTCGCTCCGTGTCCAGGAAGGTCAATACTTTCAAATGAAACATTCTGTAAATATTCGTCCATCTTTCGCCACTTACTCTTTGAACCGCCAGCCCCATGAATAAATAATAGTTTCATATATTCCCCTTTCCCAACTATACTAAATTATTATTCTATATATTCAAACAATTATAGCTAAACTCCTTCTTCATATGAAGAACTTCTTGTACCAATTTATGGTTAAAGTAATAATTTTTATCTAATCATTATACACTCATAATAAATAACTTATGAATTTAATGATTTAATCGAGTTCCCCTCAGGTTATTCACAACCTGTGGATATCCATCCCCCTATTTGTGAACAACTTTCTTAGGTTATATGTACCGAAAAAACAAGGATTTTATTGAGGTTGTGTATAATACTATAGGTTACTCACAGACTTATTCACACTTAAAGAAGTTATCCCCAACCTCTCCCATTGATAGTTGTATTGGCTAGATAGATAAGTGGAAAAAGGAAAAAACGGAGAAGAATTATTCCAAAATAAAGAATAACCTTCTCCATTTTCATTAGTTAGCGACGATATTTACAAGCTTCCCAGGAACGGCAATTACTTTACGAACCGTTTTCCCTTCAATTGCTTCTGCTACCCTTTCATCAGCACGTGCTAGTTCTTCCATTTGTTCTTTATTTGCATCTTTCGGAAGGACTAATTTAGCTTTTACTTTCCCGTTTACTTGAACAACAATTTCAATTTCATCTTCGACTAAATACTTTTCATCATATGTTGGCCAAGCTTCATAAGCAAGCGTCCCTTGATGCCCAAGCTTTTGCCATAATTCTTCAGCCAAATGAGGCGCAACTGGAGAAATGAGCTTCACAAAGCCTTCCATTAATGATTTCGGTAATGTTTCTTGCTTATATGCCTCGTTAATGAAGACCATTAATTGTGAAATACCAACGTTAAAACGTAAGCCTTCAAAATCTTCGCTTACTTTTTTAACCGTTTGATGATACGTGCGTGTTAAAACTTCTGTTCCTTCTTTTTCAGTGATTTTTGAGTTAAGTTCGCCAGTCGCTTCATCGATAAACAATCTCCAAATGCGGTCTAAGAAACGACGTGCACCATCCAGGCCATTTTCTGACCAAGCGATGGAAGCATCAAGCGGTCCCATAAACATTTCATACAGACGAAGTGTGTCAGCCCCGTGGCTTTCAATAATATCATCTGGGTTTACGACATTTCCTTTTGATTTACTCATCTTTTCGTTGTTTTCACCTAGAATCATTCCTTGGTTAAATAGCTTTTGGAACGGCTCTTTCGTTGGAACAACGCCAAGGTCATAAAGAACTTTATGCCAGAAGCGAGCGTATAGTAAGTGAAGTACCGCATGCTCTGCTCCACCGATATAAATATCAACTGGAAGCCAGTGATTTAATTTTTCTGGGTCTGCAAGCTGGTCATTATTTTTTGGATCAATATATCGTAAGTAATACCAGCAGCTTCCTGCCCATTGAGGCATTGTATTTGTTTCACGTCGTCCTTTTTTCCCTGTCTCTGGACAAACAACTTCTAGCCATTCTGTTGCATTAGCTAATGGAGATTCACCCGTTCCAGATGGCTTGATTTCATCCATTTCTGGAAGAACTAACGGTAACTCTTCTTCAGCTACAGGAGTCATTGTACCATCTTCCCAATGAATAATTGGAATCGGCTCACCCCAATAACGTTGACGGCTAAATAACCAGTCACGAAGACGGTACGTAATTTTCTTCGTCCCTTTTCCTTCTGCTTCAAGCCATTCAAGCATTTTACTAATCGCTTCTTCTTTATCTAAACCATCGAGGAAGCCTGAATTGACATGAGGACCGTCACCTGTGTAGGCTTCTTCTTCGATATTACCGCCAGCTACAACTTCTTTAATTTGCAAGTTGAATTCTTTCGCAAACTCATAATCTCTTTCGTCATGTCCTGGAACTGCCATGATGGCACCAGTTCCGTAACTGACAAGTACATAATCAGCAATCCAAACCGGCAGCTTTTCGCCATTTACAGGGTTAATCGCATAAGCACCCGTAAAAACACCTGTTTTTTCTTTAGCAAGTTCTGTACGCTCTAGATCGCTTTTTGTAGCAACTTTCTTTTTGTACACTTCAATTGCTTCTTTTTGTTCTGGGGTCGTAATTTGATTAATTAACTTGTGCTCTGGTGCTAATACCATATACGTTGCACCAAATAACGTATCAGGACGCGTTGTAAATACCGTAATCGAATGATCGTGACCGTCGATCGTGAACGTCACTTCTGCCCCTTCTGATTTTCCAATCCAGTTACGTTGCATGTCTTTAATGCTTTCAGGCCAATCCAATTCCTCTAAATCTTCTAACAGACGATCCGCATATTCTGTGATCTTTAGTATCCATTGCTTCATTGGACGGCGTTCTACAGGGTGTCCACCACGCTCACTTTTTCCATCAATGACTTCTTCATTCGCAAGCACTGTTCCTAAAGCAGGACACCAGTTTACAGCTACTTCATCGACATAGGCTAAACCTTTTTTATAAAGCTGCAAGAAAATCCATTGCGTCCACTTATAATAGTTCGGATCAGTTGTATCGACTTCACGATCCCAATCATAGGAAAAACCTAAAGATTTAATTTGTCTTCGGAAGTTATTAATATTTAGTTGCGTAAAATCACGCGGGTGTTTTCCTGTATCAAGCGCATACTGTTCAGCAGGAAGTCCAAAAGCGTCCCACCCCATTGGATGTAACACATTATATCCTTGCATACGCTTCATTCTCGATAAAATATCAGTAGCTGTATAACCTTCCGGGTGTCCAACATGAAGACCTGCTCCAGATGGATAAGGGAACATATCCAGTGCGTAAAATTTCTTTTTCTCTAGCTCATCTAACGTTTTAAACGTCTTATTTTCTTCCCAATACTGTTGCCATTTTTTTTCGATTGTTTGATGTTGAAAAGACATTATTTTTTCCTCCAATTGAATGTTATGTTTAGATTAATATGTATTAGTTTTACATTGAGCGTTCATAAACCATAATGTATGAAAATTTTGCTTATGACCAATAAAAAACCTCCCACCCCTAGCGTTATCGTTAGGGACGAGAGGTTGATCACAAAGTAAAATTTCCCGCGGTACCACCCAAATTAGCATAAACCTAAGTTTACACTCACTTTAGTAACCTTAACGCGGCGGACGGCAACAGCTACTAATCGTTCACTACTGCAACTTTGAGGCGAGTTCATGGGTATCATCGATTGACTTTCACCAACCGTCAATTCTCTAATTACGAGATACGTCACTACTATTCCTCTTCATCGTTATTAGCCTTTATTTTATAACTAAAAAGTCAATATACTTGCTATTGTATGAATATGTCGATTTTCTGTCAAGACCATTTTTGCCAATTTTCACTAGAAACATACTCTTTTTATACAATTATGATTGGATAGAATGTTTAACAGCAGGTTCTGCAGTTGTTTTCTCTTTTAAAACTCGATCGTATAGAGCCGTTGATATGAACGCAAGACAGAATAATCCCATGATCGCGTAGAAAAGAATGACCATACCAAAAGCTTCAGCAATTAGACCTCCAACAAATGGACCCATCATTCTCCCACCTGTTGCTACACTGTTAACAACACCTTGATAAAAACCAGCTTTACCTTCAGGGGCGAGCTTATGGGCAATTGTTGGTATTGCTGGCCAAATAAACATTTCACCAATCGTTAAGATAATCATGGCCGCAATAAACATCGTAAACACTTGAGCTTGTGATAACACAAAGAAGGAAATGATAAATATAACTAACCCTGTGTAGATTTGTGCTTTTAGTGTGTGCACCCATCTCCGAACGAAGAATGCGATAATCGGTTGAAACAGCACGATCATTGCCCCATTAATCGTCCACAAGATACTATACTGCTTTAATGAGATGCCAAGTTGTTGGGTATAAACGGAAATATTCGACTGCCACTGTACATAAGCCAGCCAACAAATAAAGTATCCCGCTAATACAATGAGTAATGCTATAAACGGGCGGCTAAACGAAAAGTTTTTCTTTTGTTCAAACACATTTGAAGTAGTTGGTGCCACTGTTCGGTTTGCTTCTATTTGTTTAAAACCGAAAATAGCCAACAATAAAAATAAACAATAGACGATTCCATTGGAAATAAAAATATAATCGATCTTTATAGAAGCAACGACACCAGCTAATGCAGTTCCTAAAGCAACACCGACATTTTGGGCAACATACATTGCATTAAAGGCTTTTCTTCCTCCTTCAGGCCACGCCGTTCCAGCCATCGCATAAAGGGCAGGAAATGTCATCCCAGCGCCAAAACCAATCCCTACCAAAAGAGCTACATACCATAAAAACGTATGGTTATAGGCAAGAATAAAGGCACTAATAATCGTAATCGCTATTCCATAGATGACAGTTTTATACCCACCTATTCGGTCAAACAACGTTCCCCCAATGAGATTTCCAATGACACCAGCACCTGCATTCATCATTAGTACGAATCCCGCAACAGATAATGGTTGACCTAACTCTTGATGTAAATAAATTGTGTTTAACGGCCAAATGAAAGAAGCACCTGTTACATTGATAACCATACCAATAACAAGTAACCAAATTGCTTTAGGCATTATATGACTCTCCTCTTATTTCGTCTCTCTAAGGAAATAGTAAAAGATAACAATCAAAATAGCAATGCTTTTTCAATGGAAATGAAAGTATAAGTGTAGTGTTTAGTTGCTGGCTAGCTGCAGGCGCATCGGCTCGTGGTCGCTTCGGTCCTTCACACGTGGCTAAAAAGAGAGCCACTTTTTGCTGGCCCTCCAGCTCTTGTCGCCAATATGCAGGCCCTTCCGCTTTTCTTGTCTAGCTGCATGCGCTCAACGTATGAGTTAGCGGACGCCGCTTGCTCCCTTCCGATACGTCAACGGTTAGTTGTTGTAGGGAAGGGCCTTCAAGGTGTATGAAAATATTACCGGACTCACAGGCCCTTATTTCATTAAAAGGTCGCTAATTTGACTCGTTATGTGTCTCAGAAGCCCTTATTTACTGTATCTGATGATGATTTTACTTAGTATGAAGGAAATAAGCACCTCTCAGTCCTATAAATGATTAAATAAGGTCATTTTTGTTAAAATAGCGTCCTCTCAGTCCGCCAAACGAAAACGTTCACTTAAATTCAGTGTTAAAATGTTATCTTCATCACCCAAAAAACAATTAGAACCAATCCCCATCACCTTTTTAATTTGCCCATTTCAACTGTTCGAGTTTCTTGCTCGTTTGTGATAGGATGATGAAGTGACAGAAACTTATAACCAACTAAAGGTGATATAAATGGATATTAAACAACATCAACCTGTTCCTCTACGTTTCGGCGACAAAAGATATCATTCGTGGAATTACCACTTAAGACAACAATTTGGTGAAAAGGTGTTTAAAATACCACTCGATGCTGGATTTGATTGTCCTAACCGCGATGGTAAGGTGGCCAGTGGTGGCTGTACGTTTTGCAGCGAACGTGGTTCTGGTGATTTCGCTGGTGATCGAAAAGACGACTTAGTCACACAGTTTCATACCATTAAAGAGCGTATGCACCGAAAGTGGAAAAGCGGTAAATATATCGGCTATTTTCAAGCCTACAGTAATACGTATGCACCGGTCAGCGAGCTTAGAGAAATGTTTGAAATTATTTTACAACAAGAAGATGTGGTTGGGCTTTCAATCGCTACTCGCCCAGACTGCTTGCCTGATGACGTCGTTGACTATTTAGCTGAATTAAACGAGCGAACTTATTTATGGGTTGAACTCGGTCTTCAAACCGTTCATGAACGAACTGCTCTCTTAATCAACCGCGCACATGACTATCAATGTTATATTGATGGTGTAAATAAACTCAGAAAGCACGGCATCCGTGTATGTGCTCACATCATTAATGGGCTGCCTTTAGAGACGACGGAAATGATGAAACAAACGGTAGAAGAAGTCTGTAAGTTAGACATCCAAGGCATTAAAATTCACTTGCTTCATTTAATGAAAAAAACGCCAATGGTTAAACAATATGAAAAAGGACTCGTCCAGTTCATGGATTTCAATGAATACATCAATTTAGTCGTCGATCAAATTGAAATGCTCCCACCGCATGTTATTATTCACCGTTTAACTGGTGACGGACCAGCCGATATGATGATTGGCCCAATGTGGAGTTTAAAAAAATGGGATGTACTAAATGCCATTGAAGCTGAACTTAAACGCCGTGATACATGGCAAGGAAAGTTGTACCGAAAGGACGTTGAACTAGGATGAATATAGATGGAATTCTTCCTTTTGCCAAGATACTATTAGAAAAAGCGGTTCACAGTGGGGACATTGCGATCGATTGTACGGCAGGAAATGGTCATGACACCTTATACTTAGCCAAACGAGTCGGAGAAAATGGACGCGTTTATGCTTTTGATATTCAGGAACAGGCGATCGAAAAAACGAAGAAGAGAATACAAGAACATGAGGTTGAGAAACAAGTAACACTTCTTCATGAAAGTCATGATCGTTTAACAGCATGCATCCCGGAAGATCATCAAGGAAAAATAAAAGGTGCGGTTTTCAATTTAGGGTATTTACCCGGCGGTGACAAAGAAATTGTAACGAAACCTGATTCAACACTAACATCTATTGAACAGCTCTTTCGTATGTTAGATGCAGGCGGCATAATTGTTCTAGTGATCTATCACGGCCACGAACAAGGAAAACTTGAAAAGACGGCTGTTTTACATTATGCGGAACAACTTAATCAAGAACAAGCTCATGTATTAAAATACGAGTTTATTAATCAAAAAAACAATCCCCCCTTTATTATTGCGATTGAAAAAAGATAAATTTCATAATTTTCCATTTTTCAAAGGTGGAAAGTACATACGAGTTAATGTTCCCTTTCTCTCAGCAGGTAGCTAGACAACAAAGACGCATTGGATTACAACCCCAATGCGTCTTTTGTTTTTCATATGAAATTTAACGGACTTAAATGAATTCTGGTAACCATTTGTCTCTCTTTTTAATTGATCAGCACCATCACCCTGCCCTACGTATACAATCAGCATCTCGTCAAATATCACTTACTTCCTCGCCGGTAAACCCAACTATTTATATAGAAGAAAAGCGTAGACATGCCGCCAAGTCGAATAAACTTCTTGGCTGTATCCTTTACCTTCTTTTGCCTTTGTACTTTCTCATCTGCTAGATAAATGGCAACTAAACCTTTATTAATCAAGTAATGGAAGTTTCGATTAGGAAGTTGGTCGATACTCGCCTCCGCTTGTTCTACAAAATGGCGAAAGCGTGAAATAAGTTCTTTTTCATTTTCATAGTAAAAACAAAAATTTAAGTCTCCGCCGATCCGGTCTTCCTCTTGATCAATAAAATAATCTAGTAATATATGTAACCCTTGTACATAAGGAAAATACCCTTCTCTCACTCGTTCAACCGTCTCTTCCGAAAGGTCTTCAGTCGTGGCATAAGCCGCAAGACAAAAGATACCTAAAGTTGAACCTGCACAAGCTGAAAACTCAAACCATGACATTTCAGGAACCTTATCTTTATGTAAGGAAAACCAGTCTTCAAGAAGCGGTACACGGTCTTCTTTTTTAACATGCTTGTAAACTTGAAGATCACAGTAATATTGACAAAGCTCTAGCATAACAGACTGAGCCTTTGCAAAGGATGGCAACTGCTTTAAAACTTGCTGGCACGTAAGTACTAAGCTACTTAAGTAACCTCCATCGTCCTGTTCATCTCTCAGTCGATAATAATTCTCCGGCTCTGTTCCAGGAGTTAAAGCGTGTACCATAGATTGGTGAAGCGCACGGAAGTCTTCAGGATCTAACGAAGTACTGCGATCACACAGGTTATCTAAGTAATCACTGATGGTTTGATACGCAACGATAAATTTTATTATTTTATCAACTTCTGGCCCTGCCAATAAGCCGTATATCCCGCCGCCTTCACAATGAAAAGTCTTTGTCTCTATACTCATCAGTGCTTGTTTTTTCAGTTCTGGATTCGGAATGGCTTCAGCTTTTTCTTTCCATTCCTCTAAATAACGATGAACGTTTGGGATAACATTCCGGTAAATGCTGTACATTAACGTCCACGGCTGACTTGGTATTTTCAAAAATTAACCCTCCTCGCCAGTTTCTTCCTTTATTAAAGGTACTTTATCATACCCATTTTTATTATCCAAATCTATTGATTTTGAAAAAAGTGTAAGGTGCTGTAATATCACACTGCCCTATTCCTGCAAATGTCTTGCTTTTAACAGCCTGTTCGAACAAACCACCTCAAGCCACGACGTCTGCAACAAACACTCGCCTAAAGACTGTATTTTTACCGTGAAGAAGCCTCACCCCGTCAAAGGTGAAGCTCAGCAAATAGTTTCGCATATTGAAAAACGTCATCTCGTTCAGGCTCATTAAATAGCTCATGGTATAACCCATCCCATTCCTTAAACCATTTCTCAGAGATTTTTAACTCATCATACCAGAACCTAGAAGCTTCATTATCTACAATATGATCGTCACCAGCTTGTATTAAAAGAAGTGGAACATTCGGGAATTTATTGATATTTCTTTTAGCTATTGTCATTGCTTTTACAATTTCTTGATACCACCGTAGAGATACATTAGTTACTCGTAATTCATCCATCATATACGCTTCTCGGATCTCTACATTTCTAGTGACTAGATGTGTTTTCAGTCCTGACGGTGCAGTTACACTTGGTAATAATCGATGCAAAGCCTTTGAAGTCATCGTCTTATATTTCGGTGGTTCTTCTGCTAGCTTTAATAACGGTGACGACAAAATGACTCCATGTAAGTCCATCTTCTTTTCCATTAACGTACGAATGGAAACGAGCCCGCCCATGCTATGGCCTAGTAAGTAAATAGGCAAACCATACAAGGCGGCTTCTTTATACCATTCATAAACCGTCTCAATATATTGATTGAACGAGTCGATATGACCACGTTTCCCTCTCGTTTTCCCTTGTCCAGGCAAGTCGCCCATGACGATATGGAAACCAGCCTCCTGCCATTTTTTTCTTAACCAGCCGTATCTACCATGGTGCTCTCCAGCTCCATGAACGATTACGATCACACCTTTTGGTTTTTCACTACATTCCCATTTCCACATATTAATCCCCTTTCTCTCTATTTTTTTCCCCCAGTATTTGCTAAACTAAACGTATTGTGTATTAGGAGATTTGATGGTTTTTATTATATTTATGTCAGATTTTCGTGTCCTTGTCATCATAAATCTTTTTATTACTTTATTAGTTAAAAGGAGTTGTTTTCTTTGATCTATCCATATAACGGCAAAACACCAGATATTGCTGAGTCCGCATTTATCGCAGACTTTGTAACAGTTACGGGTGATGTGAAAATTGGAGAGGAAACGAGCATTTGGTTTAACTCCGTTATCCGTGGAGATGTAGCCCCTACCATCATTGGCGACAGAGTAAATGTACAGGATAATTCAGTTTTGCATCAAAGCCCAAACAATCCGCTTATTATTGAAGATGACGTTACGGTAGGTCATCAAGTGATTTTACATAGCTGTATTCTTCGCAAAAATGCTCTTATTGGAATGGGCTCAATCGTGCTTGACGGGGCTGAAGTCGGTGAAGGCGCTTTTATCGGTGCTGGAAGTCTCGTTCCCCAAGGTAAGGTCATTCCACCCAACACTCTTGCGTTCGGTCGACCGGCAAAAGTCGTACGTGAATTAACTGAAGAAGACCGTAAAGATATGGCCCGTATTCGAAGGGAGTATGTGGAAAAAGGACAGTACTATAAAAGTTTGCAGAAATAATATAGATTAATTTATATCCACTTAGAACCTCGTAACAACAGCAAATTGAAAACCATAATTTTGAAAAATTCTTAATCAAAATTATGGTTTTTATTTTGATTATTATAACTGTTTCATTTGCCTCCGAAGTTCCTGCTTCCACATTAAGACACACTTATTCGTGTGTGTTTTTACATGCCCCTGTTACTCTGTATTAACTCTACCACTCGCTATCCTTCGTCAGTAATTGCAGAAAATTGAGGAATATCATTAAGTTCCCTTTACGTTAATTTAATTAATTTTAAAACTACCTTCATATTAACCATACAAAGAATTGTTACAATTCTGTTAACAACTTTCATTTAGTGCCTTTTGGGCAACTTCCTATGAAAAGAGGTTTTCGTATGGATCGATCAAAACAATGGCTTTACCGTACTGATTGTAACTTGTTTTATTTTTTCAACGTAAAAAGTCGTTCCAAAGGTACTTTTCTTTTCATGAACTACATTACACATTTAGGAGGCGCGACTTTTACGGTAGGCAGCACCATTATCCTTTGCATACTACTGACAGCTCCGTTTCAATCCATGGCATTCGCAGCAGCACTGGCGTTAACTCTTAGTCATGTCGTTGTCGTAATCGTAAAAAAAGGATACCACAGAAAGCGCCCTTACCTCGTCTTACCAAATACTAATGTAGTTAATAACCCGTTCAAGGACCATTCCTTTCCTTCGGGACATACGACAGCTATCTTCTCAGTAGTAACACCGTTTATTCTTTATAACCCTATCCTTTCCCTTCTTTTGTTACCTATTGCCATTTTAGTAGGCATATCTAGAATTTTTTTAGGGCTACATTATCCTTCTGATGTAGTCGTTGGAGCTTTACTTGGTTTTTCTAGTGCATTTTTGACGACTATTTTCATGAATTACTGGTTCTATTAATTCACTAACCCTTTGAAGGAATGATGTAGGAGGTCTACAAATGAAAATAGCTTTATTTACTGATACATTTACACCACAAGTAAATGGTGTAGCTAGAACTTTACAACGACTAGTCAATCACTTTGAGCATAGAAATGTACCTTACCAATTATTTGTTCCTGAAACTATCCAACAAACTGACTTGTACTCTAATCATATTCACTCATTTTTTAGCTTACCTTTTTTCTTGTATCCTGAATGTCGGATGGCCCTTCCTAATCCATTTACTATTCGGCAACAGATGGACAGCTTTAAACCCGACCTCATTCATATTACAACTCCGTTTAATATCGGTTTAAGCGGACTTCATTATGGAAAAAAACATAATATTCCAATGGTCGGTTCGTACCACACCCACTTCGACCATTACTTAAAATACTATAAGCTAACCTTTATGTCTGAGTGGTTATGGAAATTTATGAAGTGGTTTTATTCTCATTTCAACAAAACCTTTGTTCCTTCGAAAGAAACGAAGACCCATTTAGCCAAACGGGGATTTACAAATATTGAACTTTGGACTCGAGGTGTAGATTGTTTTCAATTCAGTCCGCAAGAAAAGGATATCAGTCTATACGACCGTTTTAACATACGCAAAAAATATATCCTTCTTTACGTAGGAAGAATGGCTCCTGAAAAAGACTTAGACACATTACGATTAGTCATGGAACAACTTCCAGAACATCTGAGGAATGAAATTCATTGGATTTATGTTGGGGATGGTCCGCTTTTAAATGAATATAAAGAACGCTTTAATCAAAACATTACATTCACTGGTTATTTAGCGGGCAATGAGTTAGCTTCTATCTATGCATTAGCAGATTTGTTCGTGTTCCCGTCTACTACTGAAACATTCGGCAATGTCGTTTTAGAAGCTTTAGCATCAGGAACACCGGCGATTGTCGCCAACAGAGGTGGCGTCACTGAGATTGTACATCATGAAAAAACAGGATTAATTTGTGAAGCGAAAAAAACACAATCCTTTATTGATGCCATTGAAAAACTATTAACTGACCATACGCTGCGCTTACAGATGGGCTATGAAGCAAGAAAGTATGCCAGAACACAATCATGGGAAGTTATCTTTGACAACCTTCTGATCCAATATGAGAAAGCTTACGAAATGTCACGTTCACACATTAAGCTGGCTTCTTCTAACTGAGACAAGGCGCTGGTGGTAGACCTCTTCAAAACCTTATCATAAAAAAAAGGAGCGAAAATTCGCTCCTTTCTTTCCTATATTATAGTGCTTCTGTTCTTAAAACATCCGCTTTATCTGTTTGCTCCCAAGGAAGATCAATATCATTACGTCCAAAGTGACCGTAAGCAGCAGTTTGCTTATAGATCGGACGACGAAGATCTAGCATTTTGATAATACCAGCTGGACGAAGATCAAAGTGCTTACGAACAAGTCCTACTAGTACTTCTTCTGATACTTTACCTGTTCCAAACGTATCAACTGAGATGGATACTGGTTGTGCAACACCAATGGCATAAGCAAGTTGTACTTCGCAACGATCAGCTAAACCGGCAGCTACGATATTTTTAGCAACGTAACGAGCTGCATATGCACCAGAACGGTCAACCTTTGTTGGATCCTTACCTGAGAATGCTCCCCCACCATGACGAGCATAACCACCATAGGTATCAACAATAATCTTACGTCCTGTTAATCCAGCATCTCCTTGAGGTCCACCAATTACAAAACGACCCGTTGGATTAATAAAGTATTTTGTTTGTTCATCAATTAACTCAGCAGGGACAACTGGTTTAATGACATACTCTTTAATATTACGTTGAATTTGTTCTAACGTTACTTCAGGGTGATGTTGAGTAGAAATAACGATCGTGTCAATTCTTGCCGGCTTTCCGTTCTCATCATATTCTACGGTTACTTGTGTTTTTCCATCTGGTCGTAAATATGGAAGGATGTCCTCTTTACGTACTTCAGTCAGGCGTCGAGATAATTTGTGTGCTAAAGAAATTGGAAGCGGCATTAATTCTTCCGTTTCGTTATCAGCGTAACCAAACATTAATCCTTGGTCTCCAGCACCGATCGCTTCAATCTCTTCATCAGACATTTGTCCTTCACGAGCCTCAAGGGCTTGGTCTACCCCCTGAGCAATATCTGCAGATTGCTCATCAATTGAAGTTAATACGGCACACGTTTCAGAGTCAAATCCGTACTTCGCTCGCGTATAGCCAATGTTTTGAACCGTTTCACGAACGATCTTCGGAATATCAACGTATGTACTTGTCGTAATCTCACCCGCTACAAGTACTAGCCCTGTAGTTACTGAAGTTTCACAAGCTACACGTGCATTCGCATCATTTGTTAAGATTGCATCTAGAATCGCATCCGAAATTTGGTCACAAATTTTATCGGGATGCCCTTCTGTCACTGATTCTGAAGTGAATAAGCGACGACTTTTCTTTTCTACCATCTAACAGTATCCTCCTTTTACACATCTTTTAGGGTGAATACAATCCTATAAAAGTAGCTTCCCCATAAAATGTGTTAAATATTGATACGGCACTCATTCCCTCACCATCGTGAGTAAAAAATTAAGACATATATAGCCATGAAAACCCTTTTCCTCATGAGGAAAAGGGTTAGACTTATCACCTTTAACCTCTTATCGTTCAAAGCATGCGCTTTGCAGGTTAGCACCTTTTCACCTTTTTTCTAGGTGTTGGTTGCTGGGTTTCTTCGGGCCTGTCCCTCCACCGACTCGGGATAAGAGTATCCGTTCGCGACATATCATAACTTACATAGTAAAAGATGTCAACTATTGCTAGTTGACATCTATAAAAGTCGAAAAAAACAAAATATAAAATGAGGTTAATAAGGTGTATCTATATCTTGATTATTGTTATGGTTTACATTTTGGTTTTGATTTTGATTTTGGTTAGGATTACGATTGGAACGTTGATTAGTCGTTTGATAATGATTCATGTTTTGGTTTGGTTGCATCTGGTTTTGCCTTTGTTGATCCTGTTCTTCTCTAATTTCTTCACGCATTTGCATCCTTAATAATTCATTTTGATTATCTCTCGGTTTCACCTGACTGTACACACCACTCGCCGTTAAACCGATCACTAAAGCAACTAGCACTTCATTTCCCCATTCTCTCGGAATAAACCATAATAGACAGGCTACTCCGATGGCTAGCAATGCACGATACTTTTTATCAATATTAAAAGCATTTCCTACAACCGTAACTAATGCAGCAACGACAGCTGAAACGGTCGCAAGGTCCATTATTGAAATACTGTCCACTGCACTCCCTCCTTTTCCCTCTATACTATGCAGCATAGATAAAAAGGCCACATGATTACTAGTCCTAATTCTATTTTTCACTTATGACTTATCCATTTGCCGTACTTTTCTTAATTTTTTTATTCCTTTAAAATGTAACTTTTTTAACAGTAGATTGCGTTTATGAATGGTACAATTATATATACAGGTTTAAACATTATGATACTTTATAAAAGCGTTTCCAAGTTACAAAAACTGTTTTCCTTCATATATAATAAACCCCATACTAAATTAGACACATGATTTTTCAACTTATTTGCACACAAATTGAAATAATAGTATAGACTATTTAGTAAAATGTGTTATACTAATTTCAACATAAAAAATTAATTGTTAATCCTAACTAACATAATTATAAAATATAAAAAAGAGAGGGTTTTGTGACCAATGAGTACAATTAGCTTCGCTACTGAATTAGAGCATATTTTACGAGGAGAGAATGTTCACCTAGATCTTCCTGTTTCTAAATTAGTCGAAAGGTCACTAATGAGAAATGAAGGTGCTTTAACTTCAACAGGTGCATTAAGTGTAGCTACGGGAAAATACACTGGACGCTCACCTAAAGATAAATTTATCGTTATGGAAGACTCAGTTAAAGACAAAATTGACTGGGGTTCTGTTAACCAACCAATTGAAAAAGAAGTATTTACTAAATTATATAACAAAGTAATGAACTACTTAAAAGAACAAGAAGAACTTTTTGTTTTCCGCGGCTTTGCTGGTGCTGATAAAAGCTATCGTCTACCAATCCAAGTAATTAACGAATATGCTTGGCATAACCTTTTTGCAAAACAATTATTCATCCGTCCATCTCAAGAAGAAGTAGAAAACCACGAAGCTGAATTCACGGTTATTTCTGCTCCGAACTTTAAAGCAGACCCTGAAGTGGATGGGACTCGCTCTGAAACATTCATTATTGTTTCTTTCGAAGAGAGAGTTGTTCTAATTGGCGGTACTGAATATGCTGGTGAAATGAAAAAATCAATCTTCTCTATTATGAACTACTTATTACCAGAACAAGATGTTCTTTCTATGCACTGTTCAGCAAATGCTGGTAAAGAAGGAGACGTTGCCCTATTCTTCGGACTTTCTGGAACGGGTAAAACAACGTTATCTGCAGATCCTAACCGCTACCTGATCGGTGATGATGAGCATGGTTGGTCTAACAACGGGGTATTTAACGTTGAAGGCGGATGCTATGCTAAATGCGTCAATTTATCTTATGAAAAAGAGCCAGAAATTTGGAATGCAATTCGTTTTGGTTCAGTATTAGAGAATGTTGTTCTTGATGAAAAAACAGGAAATCCTGATTACGATGACACTTGCCTTACAGAAAATACTCGAGTAGCTTACCCACTAGAGGCTATTCCAAATACATTAATGCCAAGTATTGCTGGCCATCCAAATACAATTATTTTCTTAACTGCTGATGCTTTCGGTGTATTACCTCCAATCAGTAAGTTAACAAAAGAGCAAGCGATGTATCACTTCTTATCTGGTTACACTAGTAAACTAGCAGGAACTGAGCGTGGGGTTACAGAGCCTGAAGCAACATTCTCAACTTGTTTCGGTGCACCATTCCTTCCATTACCAGCTCGTCGTTATGCTGAAATGTTAGGTGAAAAAATCTCGCAACACGATGCACAAGTGTTCCTAGTGAATACAGGTTGGTCAGGCGGTCCTTACGGTGTTGGGAAGCGTATGAACTTAGCTTACACTCGTGCAATGATCCAAGCGGCTCTTCAAGGCGAATTAAACTCTGCTGAATTCTCAGTAGATCCAATTTTCGGCCTGAACGTCCCTGTTCACTGCCCTGGTGTTCCAGATGAAGTTCTTCAACCGAAGCTGACTTGGGCTAATGGCGAAGAGTACGATAAAAAAGCTCAAGAGCTTGCAAACAAGTTCAAAGAGAACTTCGAAAAGTTCGAAAACGTTACAGAAGATATTAAAAATGCAGGTCCAAACGTTTAATAAGAAAAAGGAGACTGATTGATGTCAGTCTCCTTTTCCTATGAAAACCATTTGTTATTTGTCTTCATATACCGTGTTGACTCTGCCGTTTCATCCATTGCGTCAACTGTACAACAATTCTTCGGTTGTCCGGTTCTGGAAAGAAATGATTAAACTGTTCGTAATACCAAGCTTCAACGCTCTTCCCTTTACTATTTAAATTCGCTTCTAATCGATAACTATGCTCAATCGAAACATGTTCATCTTGTTGCCCATGGATAAGAAGTATGGGACAGGAAATTTGTTCGCTGACATTGAGTGGCGTTCTCCAGTCATACCGTTCTGGATATTTAGCGGGTGTTCCAATGACTCGCTTCATCATTCGCCGTAAATCAAGCCGTTCTTCATACGTAAGTTTCATATCAGAAACACCGTTCCAGCACACCACTGAACGAATAAAATTCAATTCAGAAGCTGTAAGTAAAGCCATGGCACCACCGCGAGAAAACCCAAATAGATGAATACTGTCCTTTTGAACAGACGGATGTCTATGTAAGAGCCAACATGCATTTATCGCATCATTACGGTCATCACCCGCAAAATCCTCCTGCCCCTCTCCCCCTTTATTTCCCCGATAAAAAGGGGCAAAAACAACAAAGCCCTCTGAAGAAAATTGAATAAGTCTCGCAATTCTCGGCATACCTACATTTTTAATTCCGCCTCTTAAGTATAAAAATCCAGGTAGTTTTTCATCAGTTTCAGGTTCAGCTAAGTAACCTTTAACTCTTAGACCGTCACTTCTATAAGTTACTATATAAAGCTTTATTCTGGGGTGTGGTGAAGGTAAGCGTACTTTTTCGATGACTTGACCATCCATCACTCCGCTCCCTTTCTCTCCGTAAGTAAATGGTTCCACTTTTCATTTACTTCCTTCATACCAATTTCTATCACTCGATCCTTCATAATATAGCTAAAGCGAACATCTTCCTTTATATTTAATGGGAAGTTTTTCA
This sequence comes from Alkalihalobacterium sp. TH-98, assembly GCF_057473385.1. Taxonomy (NCBI): domain Bacteria; kingdom Bacillati; phylum Bacillota; class Bacilli; order Caryophanales; family Bacillaceae; genus Alkalihalobacterium; species Alkalihalobacterium sp. TH-98. The sequence goes on from NZ_JBYCKM010000004.1 coordinate 77,038, forward strand.
TCAATACTGGACCATTTGTTTCTAAATAATCGTCTTTCTTTATCAGTTGTTTGACTAGACCAAAATAAATATTTTTAACAAATTCTCCATCTGGATCGTTAACCTTATATTGGCCTACATAATGCAGTTCATTCAAAATTGCTCCTGCTTCTTCAAAGAGTTCTCGCTTGGCGGCATATTCAACGGTTTCGTCCTTTTCCACTTTTCCACCTGGGAATTCAATCCCCCTTTTCGGATGTTGGATGAATAACCAACTTCCTTTGTAAAATGAAATAACTAGCACATGCTTTGGCTGTAGTGAAAAGGGTGTCGTACCTAGACTTAATTCAACAAGATATCCTTTTTCATCATAAAAACTTATGAACTTACTCATTTATTTCTCCTCAACCCTAATTGTTTTTTTCTATTCATCTTCTGTCGGCTTAATCGCCACCAATGCCGTTACGAGAGCAGCAATACAAACAAGTGTATTTGTAAAAAATAAAATAAAGTGAGATGCTTTCATAAGAACAGCAAAGACAGGTGGTCCAAGGGCAACCCCAGCAAAGCGCATACTGCTATAAATGGAAGTAATCGTTCCTCTTTGCTCTTTTGCTATCCCTTCTGTTACGAGGGCATCCAGACTAGGTAAGGCAATTCCAATTCCTATTCCGCTTGCAAATAGTGCTGTTAGAAGAACATAAATATCTGTTGAAAACGATATGGAAAAAACAGATATGGTTAATAATGCTAATCCAATCACTGTCATCCATTTCATCTTTATTTTTTCTTCACCAATTCCTTTTCCAGTTATATAAGACGATAGACAAAGTGCAGCTAATGGTATAGCTAATATAATCCCTTTTTTCACACCATCAATTCCGTATTGTTCCTCAAGCATCGTTGATAAATAAAAAAGTACACCAAAGATAACAAACATACAAATACAGCCGATTAAAAAGATCGCATATAACCAGCGACCTTCATTAGTAAATATTCTTTTTACCGAATGTAGAAAATCCTTAAATGCAAGAGGTGCTCCAGTTTTTGACGGAGTCTTAACTAGAAATATCATTAAAAAAATCGAAATCGTGCAAAAGACTGGAAAGGCAAAGAATGGCATAAACCAAACCCAACTTGCAAGGAGTGCCCCTAGGATTGGACTTAAAACTTTACCGAATGTATTCGATGTTTCGATGATCCCTAATCCTTCACTTACTTCACTTTCCTGTTTAAACAGATCACCTACTAAAGGCAGTACAATCGGTGAAGCACCAGCTGCCCCCAGCCCTTGTAACAGTCTACCGAAAATAATAATTCCATAAGGATCATCAATTTGCCAAGAAGCAAATCCGGAGATTAATCCTCCAATCCCTGCAATGATTAAACTAGGAATAATGATTTTTTTTCGTCCATAACGATCCGACATATAACCTGCAATAGGAATACATATGATAGCAACAACCGAGTAAACCGTAATAATCATACTTACTTGCAACGCTGAAATATTCAATTCTTTTTCAATTGCTGGCAAGACAGGTATTAACATGGAATTCCCAAGTGTCATTACTAACGGTATGGAGGCTATGGAGACCAAATCCCATGTCTTTTTCTCTTCCATCACAATTCCCCCCAAAGTCCAATCAATATGTGTAGTATAATACATCGGGGTGATTCTATACGTTGGATTAATTGGGAGTTTGCCAACCAGCAGCCTGTAGTCTTCTAACACTCACGTCGTAAACTTTTTTTGTACTGCTTACTGCTTTGGAACTTTAGTTATATATCTTATGGACATTTATTTTTCACTAGGTTCCGTACTATGAAAGCTAAGGTTTTCATCGGAGTTTACTTGTTTGTATATATTTTCTACGATTTTTTCGACACCACGGGTTGCTTTTCTTTTTTTGAATTCTTCGAGTAAGGCTTCGCCCGTTAAACCTTCATCAACGATACTTTCTAGAATAACATCTATAATGTCATCTTTTCGGACGGCCATTAATCCATCCAGTAAAATACTCACTTTATTCGACAGGTGAGTAATTTTTCGCACCTTTGTCACCATCGTCGCCGGATAATTATTTTCACTTGTAATTACTGCTTCAATAATTAATTTCCCATTCTCCTCATCACACTTTTCAAAAAGACCGATACCATCTTGATGAATAACAGCATCGATTAACCATTTTTTGGCGCTATCTTCCATATCGATAATTAGACCATCTTGTAAAGGAATATCAACCTGACTAACCCCTTTTTCATGAGGTTGCAACACTCGAAGTGAAAATAACCGATAAGTTTTCACACGATCGCCTCCGTTAACTACATTTTATATGTATCATTAAAACATATATTTTATCATGATGCATGTTCATCTTGGCCTAAACGTAAAAGAGACTGACTCAATAGTTTGTGTCAGCCTCAACATAATAAGGTTTAAGAACTTTTTAAATTGTTATACTTTTTTTCATATTGGCGCTCTTTCACCCACATAATAAACTCCAGCTCTTTTTTCGTAAGTTTTCTTCCTAATTTTAAAGTACATTCGGTAACTAAATCATTGTAAAACTTATCAAAGGTCATGAATGATGACTCCTTTGTATTAGATTTCATTTTGAACACCACTCTACTTATTAGACATTACTTATAGGAATACCTTCAAATATTTTAATTTTTTTAACATTGTGGGTGCAAGACTTTAATTTTGTCAGCTTGGGAAGGAGTCAATGAACCTAACAGCTCTCTTTCCTCAAGTTCCTCTTTTAATAACGCTATGAAATCCTCGTCTAATTCGAGTTCTAGTGCCTTCGCATAAACATCTAATAACAATTCATTATCGATATGATACATAACTTTGCCCTCTTTCAGCATGGTAATTATTCACAACATGTTTTAAGATACAAGGTTTAATATCAAATTTCAAGGAAAATTATCAGATTTATCATACTTTTTTAACACTTACTGTGTGATTTAACACCTCTACTTAACAATTCATTAATATTCCTAGTGTAAACTAAAGTAGTTATACTACTTTAAAGAGTTATATGCTTTTTTTAATCTCTTAAGTCCTTCCTTTACCGAATCCCGTGAACAAGCTAAATTCATTCGTTCGAATGGCTCTCCTTCTTTACCAAACACAATTCCGTTACTTAAGGCTAATTTCGCTTGCTCAGTAAGCCACTTCTTTCTTTCTTGAGCCGTCATCCCCAATTCACTGCAATCCAACCATAATAAATAGGTACCTTCAGGATGAACAACTTTAATTTTCGGCATATGCTCTTCGATGTATGTTTTGACAAATTGAACGTTTCCTTTTAGATAAGAAAGGAATTCTTCTAGCCACGCTTCACCTTCGTTATATGCAGCTTCCATAGCCACCGCACCAATTGAATTAAACATATTTAAGAATTCTCGACTGAGATGGTTCTTAAACTTTCTCCTTAGAGCTGGATTAGAGATAATCGTATAAGAGGTTTGCAATCCTGCTAGATTAAACGTTTTACTGGGGGCCATACATGTTATCGTTCGTTGTTTCATCTCCTCTGATAATGTAGCTGTTGGTATATGTTGATGTCCTTTAAAAATGATGTCACAATGAATTTCATCAGATATGACTAATAAATCATGTTCAATGCAAATTTCTGCTAATTTCTGAAGCTCTTCTTCTGTCCATACTCGCCCGACCGGATTATGCGGACTACATAATAATAATATTCTCGTTTTATGATCAATAACCGACCGTAGATGTTCTAGGTCCATTCGATAATGAGATCCGTCAAAAACTAATGGGTTTTCAATTAATTGACGATCCTGATTGGTCACTACGTTAAAAAAAGGATAGTAGACAGGTGGTTGTATGATCACTTTATCTCCTGGATCGGTAAACCGTTTGATAATTTGCGAAATAGCTGGAACGACTCCCGATGTGTACACTAACTCTTCTGCGTCAACCTCCCAATTCAACCTTCTCTTTAACCAAGATTGTACGGCAGAATCAACAGAAGAAGACCTAACCGGATAACCAAAAATTCCTCTTCCGACTTCTTCATGAATTGCCTTTATGACTTCAGGCGGCGCTGAAAAGTCCATATCCGCTACCCACATTGGCCATAAGTCTTCACCTTCATAAAGCTTATCTACAGCATCCCATTTCATTGAATGAGTACCTTTACGATTTTCCACATGATCAAAGCGTGATGTCATTCTTCATCCTCCTTTTCAAATCTAGTTAGACTTTATTTTGATCGTACTATCAAGGGCTTCTATAAAACGTCAACGCAACGATTGATTTAACTAGAGGATTTATGAAGACCCCGTTTAGAAATAAATGAAGCTTGAACTGTAATATATCAATCCATTGGAGGGAGCTTTTTGTTTAATAATTTGCATTTTCAATATTCTATGATGTATATCTTCTTTTTCGGTGGACTTTTAATTGGGTCCAGCCTTGTATTTAACCTTTCTACTAGTAGTTACAATTCGTATCTCTTTAAATTTATCATCATCCAAGCCACTCTTCTTCTTGGTGTTTTCTATGTTACAACTAAGCTTAACAAGAAACGAATATACAACATACATAATCAAAGCTATTATAAAAAAATTAATCGTCTTCATGCGATTACAAATTTAACCGCCGCCGTTGCTCATGAGATACGAAATCCTCTAACCTCGGCAAAAGGCTTTCTTCAATTACTAATAGCTGAAAAAGAGCTCCCTCTTAAAGAACAGGAGTATGTTCAATTAATTCTAAGAGAAATCACAACAGTTGAAGAAGTCGTGGAGAAATATATTCGTATCACTCATCCTGGTCAACTACGTTTGACCCCGACTTCCCTAGATGTTCTCCTTCATGAAATCTCCGTGGACCTTACAACCACTTGTAAATCGCAAAACATAGACATTGTGGTATCCTTACGTAATAATGGAATATTCCAAACAGATTCTCAGAAATTGAAACGCGTATTGTCCAACATCATAACGAATGGAATTGAAGCAATGCCAATTGGAGGCAAAATAACGGTTTATGGTGACGTTTCCAAGAAAGAAGTGACGATTCGAATCAGTGATGAAGGGATTGGTATGACCCAAAGTGAATTGGATCGAATCGGCACCCCGTTTTATTCATTAAAAGAAAAAGGAACTGGGCTTGGACTGATGCATTGTTACCAACTCGTTCATTGTCTAGAGGGACGAATTGAAGTTCATAGTAAAAAAGGAGTCGGTTCCACTTTCATTATCTACCTTCCTATTCAGGAAAAAGAGCTCACACAAAATATCTATCCTGCCACCCTTAATCATAGAACAGAAGGGCAGAATTAATTAACTCTGCCCTTCTTCGTGTTGCTCTACGTATACATATGTAACGGTTCCACCTTTATCAGCTGTTCCAACAAAAGAAGGTCGATCCTTTTGAAGAACTAATTGATTCCGAAAAACCATAAAGTCCTCTTTTGAAATAAAGACCTTCTCCTGTGCCCCGTTTCTCAATTGCTCTAATAATTCAATCGCTTGCTGTTCATTCATCCTACTCACCCTACCAATTTTGTTCATTTTCTCTATCATACCTTATCTAATAAAAACTAAAAAGGGATCTACTCATTAAGAGATTTTGTCATGACATCTATAAAATCATAGATAAACAATTGATAATCTAACTCTAAAGCTACACGGTGTAAAAGATCTGTCGGTTCCGGCTCCCAACCAGGTCGAAAATCAGTAACACTCTGCCCACTCGTTTCCTCTAATATTTGAACTGTAACGGGACGCTCAATGTATTGAAGCACTTTTGGCTTCGTTAATGCACTTAAAGTCAGCACATCATGCATCGGTGCGCCGTTCAGTCCTGGGACAAGCTCTCGATAAGCATCGGCATAAAACTCAAAAATAGGTTGAATTAAAGGGGTAAAGGGGTTGAATTGAACTTGCGTAATATAGTCTACCACTTCGGAAGTAACGATTGCTTCGTTCGTTACGTTTAAAGGGACAATCGTTACATTTTTTGCTTTAGTCAGCACCAGATTCGCTGCAATCGGATCGCCGTGAAAATTAGCTTCGGCTACTGGAGTAACATTACCAGGAACTAAAAAGGCTCCGCCCATAATAAAATATTCCTTCACTTTTTTCATATGTTCTTCTCCTAGAATAAAAGCAATTGCCAATGATGTATTCCTGCCCACATCAACAATTGTAAGCTCTCCTTTATGTTGTTCAATAATATCAAATACGCGATCATAGTTTAAAAGTTCACCGACAATGGTTTCTGGAGGTCTGATCGGACCTAACCCTTCTGGCCCGTGAATCTCAGGATAGTAAACCGTAATTTCACCAGACAGCGGGCCTTTTGCTCCACCAATTAGGGGTATATCCTCTCTGCCAGCTAACTTCAGTAAATAGGCAGCATTATTCGTTGCTTTTTCTTGAGGAACATTTCCATAGCTAGACACAATTCCAACGACTTCTAAATTAGGATGAAGTAAGGCGTACATTATAGCCAAAGAGTCATCGATACCCGGGTCACAAAAAAGGAGGATTTTTTTCATGAATAAACTCCTTTCATTTTTTATCGTTATTAAATACATATTCTTGCAAGATGAATAATAAACCACGCTTTTCTTCCCATTAAAGTTCATGATGGTTGTGGTCAAGGATATTGATGATTGAATGATGGAAATCTATAAGAACCTATAGAGAAATCCATGATTGATAAAATAATTAACAGTTCTACTTTTATACATTTACAAACCGACCAATAACAGTGTATTATCTAACTAGTACACTAAACAATTAATATTAGAGGTGACTATTATGAACAAAGGCACGGTTCTTTCCGTACAAAACGTTTCTAAAGTAATTAAAAATAAAAAGATCATCGATTCGGTCTCTTTCGATGTGTATCCCGGTGAAGTTTTCGGGTTTTTAGGGCCAAATGGTGCTGGGAAAACAACAACCATTCGTATGATCGTAGGACTCATTTCCATTAGTGAAGGTGATATATACATCAAGGGAAATCATATTTCAAAAGAATTCGAAAAAGCAATTGCTCATACTGGTGCAATTGTTGAAAATCCCGAAATGTACAGCTACTTAAGCGGCATTGAAAATTTACGGCAATATGCCCGCATGGTAGATGGTGTTGGGGAAGAAAGAATTAAAGAAGTCATCGAATTAGTGGGGTTAACAGACCGTATTAAAGACAAAGTAAAAACATATTCCCTTGGTATGCGCCAACGGTTAGGTATCGCTCAAGCTCTTTTGCACTCCCCGTCCCTTCTTATTTTAGATGAGCCTACAAATGGCCTCGACCCGGCTGGAATTCGAGAAATTCGCGACTACTTGCGAAGGTTGGCACACGAAGACGGATTAGCCATTCTCGTTTCAAGCCATTTACTCTCAGAAATGGAACTGATGTGTGATCGGATCGGAATTATACAAGACGGGAAAATGGTTGACATCAAGACGGTTAGAGATTTTGTTAATGAAGAAGAAAAACAATCGTATCGGTTCGAGGTTAAGCCTTTAGATCGTGCTTTAACGGTCATCAACGAGAAATTCCCACAACTCCATAGCAAGATAGAAAATGGACATTTGCAAGTGATTGCTTCTTTTGAGGAGATTCCTTCAATTACACGTGAACTTGTTGAAAAGGACCTACAAATTTATTTAATTGAAAGAAAAACAACAACATTAGAGGATAAATTCTTGCAAGTGACAGGAGGTCGCAAATGATGAAACGAATGGTAAACCAGATTCACAATGAAAATATAAAAATAGCTTCACGAACGAGCACATGGGTGATGATTGGTTTATTGGTTTTTATGGTATTAAGTGTCGGTATCGTTACAAAATTTTTACTGCCTTCTGAAGAAGTAACTGACTGGAGAGCAGCTGTTTCCGCTGAAAATGCTTACCTAACTCAAATTGTAGACGACGCTGTGATTTCTGAAGGAGAACGACAAGCTCTTCAAGAAACAATCGCCATCAATGAATACAGACTTACAAACGACCTCCCCCCTGTTAGTGATCAATCGATTTTTGGATTTACTTTAAGCAGTTCGATGCTTATTAGTATCATTACATTATTTACAATCATTTTCGCCGCCACATCAGTAGCTGCTGAATTTTCGTCTGGTACGATCAAACTTTTACTCATTCGGCCTGTTCATCGTTTAAAGATATTATTTTCTAAATACATTTCTGCTTTTTGCTTTTCGATCGTATTTCTAGCGGTATTACTTATCACTTCTTTGCTAGTTGGAGCCATATTTTTCGGATTTGAAAGTTTGAATGCAGTAAATCTTTCTTATGAACAAGGAATGATAGCTGAAACACCGATGCTCTTACACATTCTTTTCATTTATGTACTAAACAGTGTAGAATTATTAATGATGGTAACTTTTGCTTTCATGATTGCTAGTGTTTTCCGTAACCAATCGTTAGCAATCGGTTTATCGATCTTCTTAATGTTTACTGGCTCACAGCTAGTCTTTGCTTTAAGCCAATACGATTGGGTCAAGTATATTTTATTTGCAAATACACACCTTCAACAATTCTTTACAGAGCAACCGCTCATTGAAGGCTTAACATTAGGCTTTTCGCTAATGATGCTGCTCATATATTTTATTATTTTTCATGCAATTGCATCTTATATGTTTGTAAAAAGGGATGTAGGTGCTTAATTAGGTGTTAAGGAGATGAGTTATGTCTCGTGACTTTGACAATACAAAACCAATTTATTATCAACTAATGCATCGGTTTTTTCATAAAATATGCAGTGGTCACATTCAACCCGGGGAAAAGCTCCCTTCTGTTAGAGAAACAGCCGTTGATGCAGGCGTTAATCCAAATACGGTTCAGAGAACCTATATGGAAATGGAACGGATGGGTGTCGTTGAATCCAAACGGGGCCAGGGTACATTTGTCGTGAATGAACCGGAAGTCATAAAACAACTTAGACTACAACTTGCCGAAAAACAAATGGATTCGTTTATTGAAGAAATGAAAAGTATTGGCTTTACTCCGCCTGAAATTTTACAAAGACTGCAAACCAAAATTACAGAGAAAGGAGACTAGCTAAATTGAGCACACCTATTCTTTCTGTTGAAAATGTAATGAAACGGTACGGAACGAAAAAAGCAGTAGATAACATTACATTTTCGGTAAATCAACCTGGCATCATCGGCCTCATCGGCGCAAATGGAAGTGGTAAATCGACGTTATTAAAGCTCATTGCCGGCTTACTCAAAACATCAACGGGTACTGTACAATTATTAGGAAGTAATGTGTCTAGAAAAGCAACGAAACATTGTGCTTACCTGTCAGAAGATGATGATTTATACCCTTTCTATACAGTTAAAGATACATTACTCTTTTATGAAAAAGTGTTCCCTGACTTTGATCGATCTAAATCAGTACAGATCTTAAATGATATTGATGTTTCAATTGAAGAAAAGGTCGGCCATCTCTCCAAAGGAAACCGAGCCCGGGTGAAGATTGCGCTTGCTCTTGGACGAAAGGTCCCTTGCCTTCTTCTAGATGAGCCCTTGTCAGGTCTAGATCCTATCGTGAGAGAAGACATTATTAAAGCTTTTGCTAAATATGCTGACTTAGAAAAGCAATTAATCATTTTATCCACACATGAAGTAGAAGAAATTGAACCCCTACTTGATCAAGTTCTGTTCATTAAAGATGGTTCAATACTATACTTTAATGAAGTAGAACAACTTCGTGAAGAACGAGGACAAAGTGTAATTGATTTCATGAGAGAGGTGTTAAAGTGAGCTGGTTTGCCTTATATCAAAAAGATTTACGAGCGAACAATTTACGTCTAGTTGTAAATATAAGTCTCTTACTTGTTTTCTTCCTCTCTATATTTTTTATCATGATGAGATACAATAACGAATTTATTTTAATGAGTTTTGTTCCGGTTCTTATGCTCCACGTGATCTATTTATTGATTGGGATGTTCGACTCGCTCTCAAAAGAATGGCGTAATCATAATGTGAATTTGTGGTTAACTATACCTCAAAGTGGCTGGTCCCTTATCACTGCCAAATTTTCAGCAGTGGCTACTCACTTTTTGATTTCACTTGCGCTTACGTTTCTCGGCTTTTACCTTTTCATTTTTGTATTTAACAATCAAATAAGTGAAGCATTTTTTATTGCACTTTCGCTTTTTCACACGTATTGGTATGTTCCAGTCTTTATTTTAATTTTAACCTCATTACAACTTGGAGCTTTTGCAACCGTGTTATATTTCATTTCAAAAACGGTTTACAAAGGTGGTTGGATCCTTGCTGTTGCCATTGGAATCGGTACACATTATGTTTGGAACATAGTGAAGAATACAGATATTTACCGTACGTTGACTGAATGGGGAGCACTTATTACACCTGCTGATATACAGACTACACTGCATCAGATGATGCTCATAGAAGCTGACGTTGGTGTGTCCATGGATATGGACGGTACGTTTTATTTAGGTTATCTTGTCTCTGAGGCTGTGATCATCGTTACCCTGCTCATCATCGCCAGTTGGTTATTAGATCGTTACGTTCAATTGTATAAATGACAAAAGGAGCCCAGGTGGCTCCTTTTGTCGATCTTATTTAATTAAACGTTTATTTAACTTTTGTCTGTGTTGCTCTAGACGCCTAATAAGGTTGAGAAAAGACCAATAAAAAGGGAATGTTCATAGAACAGCCCTTCTACTTATTATACAATTTTAAGTTTAACTAGTGATTCTAGAGTACCTTCTTTTGCTAACTTTTCCATCGTAACAGCTTCATCACTTATTGGTGTAGAGAACACTCGAAATTCATATAAGCCTGTTTCTAACCCAACATCAGTAAAGGTATTAACATGCATATCATTTGATGCTTGTTTTTCCCCCTGCTCTACTGTTACTTTTCTTAATACTTTCTGCTTCCCGTCTCCAGCTAATAAAATTAAATGTAAATCACGCTCCATTTGATCGATAGCTGAGATAAACATAACGAGACTGAAGGTAACTCCCTTTTCTCCTTTTTTAAATTGATTATGTATGCCTTTTAATGCTCCTGTACCTTTGTCGATTTCATGACAAAGCACAAGGTTAATATTAAGTTTACTCACGATTCCACCTCTTCAATTCATAGACTGTCCTTCTAATATACACAACTTTATCAACTTTTTGAAGCATCAGATAAAAATGTAATGAGCTATTCCAATAGAGCTTGTCCTGCTCTATTGGAATAGCCCGTGGTGTTACTAATTATCGAAGTTCTCCATTTCTTTGAAGCCTTCTTCAGCTCTTCCTAGATCTGCATTGTTTCGCGACTCCTCAATTTCACCGTCAATTGTACCTTCTACATACGCATCACTTACTTGTTCATGAACAAACGCAAGACCTTGCTCCGTTTCATTTGAACTTTTGTAATCAGATGGATGATACGAATTTTCAGCAACTTCCAGGCTCTGCTCAATCGGTGTTTTGTTATTATCTTTGTTCACTGTAAGCCCTCCCTTCATTAGTTATAGTTTCCCTTTCATGAAAAATAATATTTACATAATAACAGCGTGTTCAAAAAGGAGGACAAAAAGATTCAAGAAGTTCGAGGCGGTGCAGTTGCGAGTACCGCAGTATGATATAAATACGTGAAGAACACAGCAGCAAACCAACGAGCTTCCACATGGTGTGGTGACTTCGACGTTCCCACAGGACGTGGAGCTCTTAGTCAAGTTCTTCTACCGCAAGAGATTTTTCCCGGACTTTTTGAACATTTTCTATAAGCATAAGAAAAGAGGGTGACGACTAAGCATCACCCTCTTTGCATGAACTGATTAATAACCGTAGCCCCAGCTAGCGCCGATGATTACTAACAAGATAAACAATACTACTAATAACGCAAACCCACCAGTGTATCCGTAACCTGACATTTTCATTCACTCCTTTAACTAAATTTCAGCTTACAACCATACTGTATGCAAATTCCTTTTTAGATGTTTGGGCTTAAGTCCTTCTAAAAAAAGAATGAACAGATGCCTACCTTATGAATATGATATGGGTGAATACATTAAGGAGGGTAACAAAATGCAACATTCTCACATGAACGGCCATATGGGCCAACAGCCTACTGGACACATGACTCAACAACATACTGCACCTATGCAACACGGTCACATGGCACACCCTACTGTACATGGTCCACACATTACGGCAGCTACAGAAGGCCATCAAGACCATAACAAGAACATGCATGATACTTGCATGAGTCTTCATTTACACTTTGTCCAGCTACAAACGATTGACGGGCAAACGGTTGAAGGAATTATTGAACATGTTGACCATGAAGGTGTAACGATGTTAATTCCAACAGGAGATATGGATGATGATCAACACCAACAACAACACCAGCACGATCATTCCCGCCAAATTGGTCTAGGAACAGCTGCTTTAGGAGCAGGCTTAGGAGCTGCAGCTTTAGGTGGCGGACTTGGATATGGTCCTGGACTCGGATATGGCCCCGGTTTAGGGTATGGTCCTGGCTACGGATTTGGCCCTGGATTTGGATATGGTCCTGGCTACGGATATCCTAGGCGCTTCCGTAGATTCAGACGTCGTCGCTTCCCATTCTTCGGATTAGGCGGGCTATTTTTACCTTTCTTTTTATAATTGAGCGTTCTTCATTTAGGAAAACGACAAGAGAGGATGACTCATTAAATGTCTTTATGGCACTTTATGAGCCATCTTTTCTACGTTGGACAAGTTGCTTGTAAAATGCACAAAAAAGCAGATAAATTCAATCAAATTCATCTGCTGAGCTGGGCCATCATTTCTTTTTCTCGAAGACCGTTATTTACTTTTTTTCTTTTCCTCAGGTTGTTCAGTATTCTCGGGTTGAGCAGCTGGTTGCCTAGGAGGCCCAAATACAAGCATATCCCAAGGATCCATTGCTACTTCCTCACGTTTCGGTTCCGCTTCAGTAACCTTTTTTTCTTTTTCTTCCACTAAAAACCCTCCTCATTTACATTAATCAGTTTTATAATATTCTCTAAAACCTAAATGGTTCGGGTCTGTTGATCTTTTTTACAATTCGCTTTGTCTTTCTGAAATAATTGTTGATTTAGAACCAACCTGGCGAGTAGCTGCATTTTAGAGTATTACTTATTAAATTGAATGCCTGACTGCGCTGTTTCAAAAAGCACAAACCTTAAAAACAGCATAAAAAACACCTCAAATCCAATGAGGTGTTGTATTTTATAGTTACGGTTTATCAATTGGCGTATCTGGATCATTCCCCCACTCTGCCCATGAACCTTCATACACATGAAGATTTTCAAAGCCTAATAATCGTAACACAACATACGTATGTGACGTTCGTAAAGCCGTATGGCAATAGATAATAATCGTTTTGTCTTTGGTGACGCCAAGTTCTTCAAATTGCTGTTCTAGTTGATGTAATGGTTTAAGATATGGTATTCCTTCTGGTTTTATGGTATTTTTCCATTCTAAGTTTACAGCTGTAGGTATATGTCCCGCCCTTTTCGCGCGCTTTTCTTCCCCGCGAAACTCTTCAGGAGATCGGACATCCAGGAGGACAACATCTTCTTTTCCGATCGTATTTTTTACAAATTCCTTATCAACTAGAAGGTTTTCTTTTTGGCTGGCTTTAAAGTTCCCTTTTTCATATTCATCCACATCTTGTGCTAGTTCTTTACCAGCTTCGGTCCAAGCTGTTAGTCCACCATCTAGTAATCGTACATCCTCATGTCCATAATAGTCTAAGGCTAAAAATAATCTAGCCGCATAAGGACTTTTCCCGTCATCGTATACGACTACTGTCTGATCGTTCCGTACGCCTAACTTTTTCATCTTCTTTTCAAAGTCTTTTTTCGAAATCATGTAACCTTCAATTGGATGCTTAGGATCACTTAATTCCGTATAAGGCATATGAACTGCTCCTGGAATGTGCCCCTCATCGAATCCTTTTTTTCGAGTATCAATGACTTTGACTAGCTCTTTATTTTTTTGAAGCCAGTCGGCGCTAACGATTATATCAGCTGCAATCCTTATATCCTGTCCTATTTCACTCGCCATGGTTTTGTCTGTCCAACTACCTACTAAAACGGCTAACATCGATAAAATAACTACGAGGAAAACTGATTGCTTTTTCATCATTCACGACCTCCACCTCTTTTAGTCCCGACTTATTATGCTCAATTACGATAAAGATACAATCCATCTGATCGAGTGGGAAAATGATACAAGACGGGAAAAAAGATGAGTGAATACACTTTTGTGCTTGTGATTTCAGTCGGTTATTTTAACTGGGTACGTTGGATACTTGGTAAAAGTGATTTTGAGTGGATAACCCTTATTATAGATCTCAAAACAACGAAATACTGTAAATAAAAAACCGCACAATGGCGGCTTAAGTATTACTTCGTTTCTGGTCTTTGAAGAGTAAACGTGTCCTTAATGCGGGCATAATCAGCGCCTCCTAGGCGACTGACTAAATTCAGTCCGTCTGCGATTACTTTTCCATCTTGATAGCATTCATCAGCAATGTGAAACATGACGACCTCTCCAATCAGAAGGTCACAGCTCGCTTCTTCCTCTGTTCCGAGCGCTACTGCGTGATGTAGTTTACATTCCATTCGAATTTTAGCTTCTTTTATACTAGGAACCGTGACGATTTGACTCTCTGTCAGCGTTAAGCCCGTTTCCTTCACTTCACTCACATCTGATGGATACTCGGCTGCCGATTGATTCATTTGTTGTACGATTTCTTCATCAACCATATGCACAACAAACTCTCTCCCTTTTAAAATGTTTCGTCCCGTATCTTTCACTGTTTTACCATTCCGGCGCCCGACTGAGATAGAAATAAGCGGCGGCTCTGCAGTAATCACGTTAAAAAAACTATAGGGTGCTGCATTGACCACCCCGTCTTCATTTTGCGACGTGACAAAAGCAATCGGCCGAGGAATGACGGCACTACTCAATAACTGATAGTTCTCTTTTCTGCTTCGGTCTTTCGGATCAATATAAACCATCATAGACACTCCTTTGTTTTTCTACGTTCATACAACTCCCCACCATTATAACAAAACAGAAAGAAAAAAAACGGTAGCAGGTACCTTTAGTCCGCTAAAAGTACCTGCTACCGAATTTACTTGATAGCTAATTGTTGTTTCTATTTTGTTGTCCTTGTGGTTGGTTTGGTACGTTCGACCGTTCTTCTCGTTTTTGTTGCCCAGGAGGAGTTGATGGTGGCCCTTTAATTTCTTTTTGTTGTTTACCTGGGCTTGAATTAGAATTCCCTCTATTTTCTGCTGGTTTCCCTGGTTCACTCGGACCATTTCCTCTATTTTCAGATGGCTTCCCTCGTTCACTCGGGCTATTTCCTTTACTTTCAGAAGGCGTTGCAGGCTCACTAGGACCATTTCCTTTGTTTTCAGGAGACTTTCCTTTGTTTCCTTCTATATTATTTTGCTGATTTTCGTTTGAAGGTTTTTTCTTTTCGTCTTTTGGATTCTTTTTAGACTGTCCATTTGAAGAATTCGATCTTTCTCTTGCTCGTTCCGGCTGTTTTTCCATTCTCTTTAACTCAGAGATGGATCTTCCTTTAATTTCATTCGGACTTTGTATTATTCCTCGTTTTTCCAACTGCTTAAACTCTTTATAATAGTTGATCGACATGTTAGATTGTTTCGCTTCTTCATAAGTCTCTTTTTCATCTAGAGAAACCGATACTGGAACATCTATTTGTTTTTTCTCTAATGATGTATCAATAGCATCTTTTAATTCATCAATGAACGGTTCAGACGTTTCCTCTAAAGGAATTACTGATGTCACAACGACAGGCTCGATATGCTGCTCGATATAACCGGCTTCAATCGTCATGTCAATAATTTCATTGATCACCGTATATAGATTGTCATTCCATTGAAGTGCCTCAATAATTTCTAATCCTTCTTCGTTTAAACCTTCTGCACGAACTACTTTAAAGTCACCATTCGTTGCGATTTCAAAGCTAGGATTAATGTCGAGTGAAATAATATATACCTCTTTACCGTCCCCACTAAAAGGAAAAATAAAGTAAGTGACGATCATTAAAAATAATGCTGCTGCAGCTGATGCAACCTTATATATAGGAAATATTCTTTTCGGCTTTTCAATATGAGTAAACGATTGTCCTATGAGTGGTACCTCGGAAGTAGATCGAGGAACATTTTTAAACCTTCCATCAGTCGTCAACAAGACAATATGTTGTTCTGTAACTTTTACGACCGTACCTTTGATCGTCTCCACCTTTATTTCCCCCCTTTTCCTGAAGTCCCTTTAACATATTCGGCTAAATGGACCCATTGTGGATTTAAGCTAATTAAAATTAGTGTGATAATATATTTTCGGTGACGCTCAAGCGTCTTTTTTTTGTAGCCCATTTTTTTAGAAAATGGACCGATTGGTAGCTGCTTTTTCCGCATCAAGCTTTCCACCAGTTCATCATCATTTACAAAAACAGCAGCCATTTCAAATAAAGACAATCGAGTATCTTCATGTTTAGGTGAGTAATGCTCGAGTTCCTCAAATGATATTTTATATTCGCTGAGCTTTTGATCTAATTCTAAGATTTCATCTACTAAGTCATGCGACTGGATCATTTCTTCATACTTTTCAATCGCCTGATCATTTTCAAAGTTTGAAGTAAGTGTATCCTGCTCAGAATTATCCAAAGTAAGAGAAAGATGGGCTTCCCTTTGTTCTTTTCGGAAGAAGTCAATTAAATCTCGTTTAATCAACAGGTATACATAGTTTTGAAATGTACGTCCACCTTCTTCAGAAAACGTATCGATCGCTCGATTAAAAGCAATTATGGCTATACTAGATTCCTCGTCGCTCCAGGTGATATATCTTTTACAAATATTGCCTGTCACATTAATAACGTATGGTTTGTAATGAAGAATTAATTGCTCACGTGCAATGTCATTCCCCGTCTTTGCTTGAGCAAGGACTGTGTTTAAATTAAAATTCTCCATTATCGATACACCTTCTTCATGAAACCGCTATTCTATGTCGATAAGCATACGCTAAATTAATTAATAGGTAAAGCTTTTTAGGGATGTACAATGCTCCTACTTTTACGCCAAATTTTACCTAGAAGACAGCCAATTTGTGATACGTCATTAGAAAAAGACTGACCCATGTGCCAGTGCCTCTCTTGAGGTGTTCATGACACGTTCAGATGAGCCAGTCAATCGAATTTATCTCTTACGGTCTTTCACCGTTTCCTTTACCATTTGAGTTTCCTGAGCCATTTTCATTCGCTTGCTGACCACGGTTTTCTCCTGGCTGCTTCGCATCATGTCCTCGTTTTTGACCTTGTTCCTTGTTTTCATGACCGCGCTTTTGACCTTGTTCTGCTTTTTGCTTTGCATTTTCTCTAGCTTGCTCCGCTCGTTCTTGCCCCTTTTTTGCATTTTCATTCTTTGGCTTTTGGTTTCCTTTTAGCTCCTTCACTTTTTCTGTTTTTGGAGCTGTTACATCTTCTAGGTCAACAAACTCTTCATCAAGTTCTTCTTCCTTCACTTTCTTATTTTCTCTTTCTGCTTTTCGAAGTTCGTTTCTCTCTTTCGCTCGTTGACGATTTTCCATTGCTCTTTCTTGATTAGCAAGAGCTTTTCTAATTCCAGCCTTTGCTGGTTCTGGTAAGTCATCGCGCTCTAATAATGCTACTAAATTCACACCGCGCATCGAAGTTCTTTCAACTACTTCTTCTTCAATATCCGTGTTAATCAACAGTTCGTCTTCCTCGATCACGATAATATCACCAGTGACATCTTCAGTATCCTGACTAAGTGATTCACCCTCGATCATTTCATTGATCGTAGCTACATCTTCGTTATACCTTTCAAGTAAGGTCATTGCTTTGTCAAACTGTCCTTGTTGTAAGAGGAATTCTAATTGTGCGTTCTTACTTGCTACAAATTCAATTAAATATCTTAGTTTTTCTTTCTCGCTAGGTGTTAAATCAATAATTGCAGAGTGAACAGCGTCCACAAAATCAAATAATTCATGGTTTGATTCTTCATTAACCTCAGCGACATTATAAGAAGCTGTTAAATTCCCTGTGTTTACTGCAGATTCGTAAACGATTGCTTCATCTGCTTTAACCGCCCCTGCAATTAAAAATGATCCTGCTACAATTGTACAAACTATCTTTCTCATTCAACTCTCCCTTTCACTACAACTCTTGCTCAGTAAGTTTTATATTATTTTTGAATTGGTCCATATCTTCCTGATAACGTTCAAAATCACCGATTGGAGACATGAAGGTTACAATTAATGTCTTTCCTTGATGATGGTCTAGGAATAAATCTGATCGAATCCCATCTTTTTGATTCGTATGAAATGAAAAGAAATGGTCGTTTTCTTCTAGGATCGTAATTAACCCATCGCCTAACTGAAGTTCCTGTTTAATTTGATCCATTGACTTCTCACTCGGAATCACCGAAACAATTGCTTTTACTGTTTCATATTGAAAGGTTGCATTTAAATTTCGTGTAAACACTTCCTGTTCTAACGTCCATTGGTTAGATTCATAGATTTTTAATCCAGCATCCATATTTTCATAAATGGTTGATTTACTCTCGACTTGCGCTTCATCATCAGCTGTTGTTGATGATACAGAAGAACAACCTGTAGCAAGCATTGCACCCGCTAGTAAACAAGCCATAATTTTTTTAATTTTTAACATGAGGCACCTCACAGCTATGTACATAATTTGTTGTTAAGAAAGCCGCTTTCCTATAGCTTTACGTAGGAGGTTTTCATTTTGAGGGGGTTAAATAAAATATTTTTATATACCAATTTTTTAGTAAGAAAGCTTGTAATACGAAGGTTGATATTGAACGTATTATTGAAGGTATTAGAGGAATGTAAGATGGCTGGTGAGATCTGATCCACAATATAGGGTGAATTCTTAAGGGGACTGAGAGGCCCTTATCTCCTTAAAATCTAACATTCTCTCAGTGTTATAGGACGGAGGGGCCCTTATTTTATAGAATTCTTGAGAAATCGTCTCGGTTTTCATGTAATAAGGGCTTCTGAGACACCTAAACATAAGAAAATCACGATCTTGACACAAATAAGGGTTTTTGAGTCCCCTAAACAGGATCAGGATCAAAATCAGGATCTGGATCCAAATAGTGTACTAGATATATTGATAAGCCTTAATAATGCTATCTTCATAAAATAAAAAACAGTGGTGCTAATCATAGCAGCAATTTAATACGCACTATAAAAGTGAAGGCTTAACCATTTTTAGAAAAAAATACTAATTAAACATTGAAATACAATTCAAGATTTTACAAAATAAAAAATTGTTTTCGTAAAATTAGGATAAGTACCTTAAAATACGGCTTTAAGGTACGGAAAAACTGTAAGCCCGATGGTTTTTCTGTTAAACTAAGCATAGTGAATAAGGAGGTAAAATAATGGTTGAGGCACTTCTTTTCGGTATAGCGATCTTTTTCGGATGGGTTATTTTCGACTTTGTTAAGCATAAAAAGTTCTCTAAGGAGAATATTTTAAGTGCATTTGTTGTGGGAGTTATCGGCGGGTTGGCTTGGTATATTATTGAGTGGATTTTTTAATAAAATGTTGCACCTTTTCAAATCATTTACATATGATTACATTATAAAAATTATCCACTTTCTTTCTTTTAACTAAAGCGAAACTTCCTATTGACAGAATGAGTTTGGAATTGTAAATTAAAAGAAATTAGCAAAACTTGAACGGGGCATTAGCTCAGCTGGGAGAGCGCTACGCTGGCAGCGTAGAGGTCAGGGGTTCGAGCCCCCTATGCTCCACCATACATATGTAATAAAGATGCTGAATGATACTCAGCATCTTTTTGTTTCTCCACAAATATAAAGTAGTAAAAATGGAACATGGCTCAAGCTTGTGAACGAAACAGTCAATTCACAGCATAATTCAACTATGTCCCGATTTGCTATCCCTTCACTCTAGAAATCGTCACTAGCTTTTCTAAGCTCGTTAATGCTTCCCCAATCATATATGTAACCTTCTCGCCTAGTCCAGCCTTTGTTAGATTTTCTAGTGCAAGCTTGCCATATTCTTCTTTTAACTCTAGCGATGTTAGATGCCCTTGTTCACCTAAACCTCTTACCAAACAAGTTCCACTATAGCCACCTAGTGCACCGATTTCGAGGATCTCCTTTGCACCTGAAATAGCTACTAGCATGGTCAGTAGTTTCCCAGCATTCGGGGAAACCGATATGGACGGCATGCCCCGTTCCATAATGGATGCTTTAATTTCTTCTAAAAAAGCATCATTCGTATGAAACGTTGACTCAATATACTGTTCCACTTTTTCCATTCGCATTCACTCATTTCTTTTCGCGTTTTCATTTTAAAATAACTAAAATAGAGCAGTCTATTTTAGCCTCTTGTTTCTTAACTTCTTTGACCTCATACATATTTACATTTATATCGAGAATATATTCGGGCTTGGCTTTTCCTTTGTTGTTCTTATGACCTTGGATATGAATGTCACTTTTCTCCCAATTCTTCCATGCTTCTATTGATTCCCAGCGGACCATGACGATGACCTCTTCTTGGTCTTTCTTTTTTCGATTAACCATAACCGTTCGATCAATCAGCCCGTCCATTGTGTCGATTGGACTCTCTTGTGAAAAACGTTCTACCACAAGGTCGCTATAGCCAGTTTCAACGGTAATTGTTCTTGTTTGAATAACCATATCGTATATTCCTCCCTCTTTTTTCGGAAAAAAGACCTGTTTTATCAGGTGAAAAAACAGGTCTCTCTCTAATTATTGAATTGATGCTTCAATCGCCTTGACCATTTCAGAAACTGAAACTAAACCGCCTCCAGAAAGGTACCAATAGTTTGGATCAAGATATACGATGTTTTCATTTTGATAAGCTTTTGTTTCTTGAACTAACTCATTTTCAATCGTATCTTGAGCAGCCGCTTCACCTGCTACAACCGCGTTTCGATCGACTACAAATAACAAGTCAGGATCTTTCTCGACAAGGTACTCAAACGAAACGTTCATACCATGAGTTGAAACCTCAATACCTTCATCTACAGCTTCTACACCAAGTACATCATGGATAAGACCAAAACGTGAACCTGGACCGTATGCACTAATATTTCCTTCGTTCGCTAAAATAATTAAAGCTTTTCCTGCGTCAGCAGCTTTTTCGTTAATACCTGCAATTGCCTCGTTAATTACTGATAATTCGGCAGCAACAGCTTCTTCCTTACCAAAAATTTGCCCAAGCACTTCCATGTTATGAGTGAAAGACTCCATATAATTCGTATTATCTACTCCCATAAAAATCGTTGGTCCAAGTTTTGATAATTCATCATATAAATCTAGTTGTCTTCCAGAAATGATGATCAGATCTGGATTAATTTCAGCAATTTTTTCAAAATCTGGCTCTTTTAGTGAACCAATATTTTCGTATTTTGCATCTTCATATTTTGCTAAGTATGGAGGAACATTAGCTTGTGGTAATGCAGTAACCTCTACTCCTAATTTATCAAGTGAATCTAGTACTCCAAAGTCAAATACGACAACTTTCTCAGGATTAACAGATACTGTAACCTCACCTAATTGGTGTTCATAAGTAAGCTCTGTTGGCTCCGCTGTTACTTCTGTTTCTGTTACTTCTGTCTCTTCAGCTGGTTCAGTTGACTCATTTCCTCCTGTTTGCTGTCCACCGCAAGCAGCTAAAACAAACATTGGTATAAGTGCTAAGAATAGTAATAGTGCATTCTTTTTCATTGATCATTTCTCCTTAGTTTTAATATATTGTAATGTTATTTCTGATAGTCTCTTCGATTAAATAGTTGATCAGGCTATTTTAAGAAACGATCAAAATAACGAATTACCAATGTTTAGTGTATAGACATTTGTTTTTAACTCTTCTTTAACTACTAAACACTAATTGCTATAGGCTTCTAAAAATACACACAAATGCGATTTTGGTTAATGTTCTCGATGTGAATATCCATATCATAGATTTCTTTTAATGCCTCTGGGTTAATAATCTCAGGTGTGGTTCCCTTTCTGACAATCTTCCCATCTTTAAGAGCTACGATATGATCCGAGTAACAGGACGCAAAGTTTATATCATGGATAACAATTACGACTGTTTTCCCAAGCTCATCTACTAATCTTCGTAACACCTGCATGATTTGTACAGAATGCTTCATGTCTAAATTATTCAATGGCTCATCAAGTAAAACATATTCAGTATCCTGAGCAATAACCATCGCGATAAACGCTCGTTGGCGCTGTCCTCCACTTAGTTGGTCAAGAAACTTATTTTCCATCTCACCAAGTTCCATATATTTGATTGCCTGGTCCACATGTTTCCAATCTTCTTTAGTCAGGTTTCCTTTTGAATATGGAAATCTTCCAAAAGCCACAAGGTCACGAATAGTTAAACGAATATTGAGGTGATTCGATTGCTTAAGTATGGAAATTTTCTTCGCTAGGTCCTCACTTTTGCATTCGCTTAGCTCCTTATCATCAATGCTAATCAGACCACAGTCCTTCGCAATTAAACGACTAATCATCGATATGAGTGTACTTTTCCCCGCTCCATTCGGTCCGATGAATGAAGTAATTGTTCCTTTTTCAATTTCTACGGAAACGTCCTCTACGACATTTTTATTTCCGTATTTTTTTGAAACGCCTTTTACAACTACCATGATTTATTCCCCCTTAAAAGTAAGTAAATAAAGTACACACCGCCAATAAAGTTGATGATTACGCTGATGGGTACAGAGAAAGCAAATACTCTTTCAACTAAAAACTGCCCACTGACAAGAGCAACAATACTTATTAACATCGCACCTGTAATAATGTAAGAGTGCTTATGTGTTTTCAGAAATTCATACGTTACATTGGCGACAAGTAAGCCTAGGAATAAGATTGGACCTACTAATGCGGTTGAAATGGAAACGAGAATGGCGACTAGAATTAGAAGCCTCTTTACCACATGGTCATAATCGACACCTAGATTAACTGCAGTATCTCTACCTAGTGAAAGGACATCTAGATACTTCAAATATCTCCAAAAATAAATCGTTACTAGAATAAATAAGCTGATCGCAATACCCAAAATGTTAGTGTTAACGTTATTAAAGCTAGCAAACATTCGGTCTTGAACAATAAGAAATTCATTTGGATCAATTAAAACCTGCATGAACGTTGAAATGCTAGAAAACAAAGTTCCAAGGACAATCCCTACGAGGAGTAAGAAATATATATTTCTGCCACCTTCTCGCTTGAACAATATGTAGTAAAATACTCCAGCAAACGCCATCATGATCAAAACAGATAGAAAAAAGTTAACCTGGTTATTCATAACTAGAAAACTAGCAGATCCAAACACAAAGATTAAAAACGTTTGAATTAGCAGATACAATGAATCAAAACCAATAATACTTGGGGTTAAAATTCTATTGTTTGTTATCGTTTGAAAAACGACGGTCGAAAAGGCAATAGCTGCACCAGTTACGATAATCGCTAAAATTTTTGCGCCACGTCTTGGTAAAATATATTCCAAGTTACTATTGAAATTAAGGTTATAAAAGATAAATAAAGCCGTAAACACAAGTGATAATAGAGAAAGAATGATTAATTTTGTTTTATTACTCATAGACTTTTCTCCTCATTAGTAAGTAAAGGAAAATCGCACTTCCGATTACCCCAACCGTAGTTCCTATTGGTATTTCATACGGAAATATAATAACTCGACCTAAAATATCACAGATTAAAACGAATACTGCACCGAGTAATGCCGTATGAGGCAGGTTCTTCTTTAAATTATCTCCATTGTAGATACTTACTATATTTGGAATGATCAGCCCTAAGAATGGAATCATCCCAACTGTTAGAAGAACGACGGAAGTAACAGCAGCAACAAGGATTAAACCGATATTTACGACCTTTTTATAATTAAGACCGAGATTAACTGAAAACTCTTCCCCCATACCTGCAACTGTAAAACGATTTGCATAGAGGTAAGCAATAATCATAAGCGGAATACTTATGTATAGTAGCTCGTAGCGCCCTTTAATAATTAATGAAAAATTTCCTTGCAGCCACGAGGACATATTCTGAATCAAGTCATTTCGATAAGCAAAAAACGTAGTGATTGATCCTATGATGCTACCAAACATTAATCCTACTAATGGGATAAAAATAACATCCTTATGCTTTACCTTTTCAAGGATCTTCATAAAAATTAATGTTCCTACTAGAGCAAAAGCAAATGCTACTAGCATTTTCACAAATGCACTAGCAGATGCAAATAGCATCAGCGACACTAAAACTCCTAGTCTAGCAGAATCTAATGTTCCTGCCGTCGTTGGTGAAACAAACTTATTTCTCGTAAGCTGCTGCATGATGAGTCCACAAATACTCATACCCACCCCTGCAAGGATGATACTTACTAAGCGCGGAAACCTGCTTACCCATAATATTTGTGCTTGTTCCTCCGTTAAGTTGAAGATATCTAACGGGCTAATTCCTTTTACGCCAATGAATAAAGACGTGAGAGATAATAGAATTAGTGCTAGAAATAAATATCTTAATTTCATGTTCTACCCCTGCTCTCTAGGATGCATACTAAAAGTAATAATCATTATCAATTAAATAGTTAAAAAAAGAAAATATGGTGGGTTTTCAGTTTTTGATGTCTAACTGATAATGATTATCTTTAACACTGTTACAGTATATTACCAACTGATAATCATTGTCAATGGCTTTCAGGGAATATATTTGTTTAAACAACTAAATTTATAGGTAATATACCGCTTTATTGACTATTTTTATTTAGCTCACTAATAAAGTACTTGTTTAAACTAGTATTTTTTTGGGGGGCAGAATAAAACACCTAGCTGAACGATTTATCATTACTAGGTGTTCAAGAATTTGATTTTTAGCGGACTCACAGGCCGTTATTTCGTCGAAAATCACTAATTTTGCGTTTTCGCGGACTGAGAGGCCCTTATTCGCGTAAAACTAGCCGTATCCACCTCAAAAACTAGTAAATAGCGGCTTCTGAGTCCGCTAACTCAAAAAAATCGCTATTTTACTGAAATAGGGGCCTCTCAGTCCCCTAATTTCCAGGCTTACTCAATACAGTGACTGACTCCCCCACTTACTCGTTCCACTCCTTAAAGATAGGGGTTTTCTGGTTTATATTTTTACAAAAATTAGCTCTGTTTCTGACAGAACTAATTTAGTGTAGCAGGCATTTTTTATTCGAGATAAGTAAAGCTTCGCATGGATTTATAAGGCTTGGTAATAATACTTGTAGAAAGTGAAACCGAGTTTCGGCTCACATCTAAACATAAAGGAGTAAGCCGCATGAATTTACAAACAGGTACGTATTATTGGCCGACTACATTAAAAAATCCACCTACCTATCCACTTCTGCAAGAAGATCTTGATTGTGATGTTCTTATTATTGGCGGTGGAAGTTCTGGTGCTCAATGCGCCTACTTGTTAGCAGATTCCGGCTTAAATGTCGTTGTAGTTGAGAAAAATACAATTGGTAGTGGGAGTACTTCGACCAATACAGCTATCATTCAATATTCTGGCGAAAGGTTGTTTTCTGATATAGTCAATAGCTTTGGCAGACCGTATATCTCCAGGCATTTACAACTATGTAAACAAGCGATCAATGATATTGAACAAGCCTCTTCGGTTGGAGATATTGATTGTGAATTTACTAGAAGAGATTCTTTTTACTTTGCTAGCTATAAAGAAGACGTTCAGAAGTTACAAAACGAATACAACTTATTAGTCGAAGAAAAGTTTCCAGTCGATTTTCTATCCGCCGACCAAATTGAAGAACGCTATCCCTTTAGAAAAGATGCTGCTCTTTATTCTTATGACGATGGAGAAATAAATCCATTTGCTTTTACACATAATTTATTTGATTACGCTGCAAAAAAAGGCGTAAAAATATTTGAACATACCGAAGTGAACGGTAAAAAGTTTGAACAGACAAAGGCTACGATACGAACGAAAAATAATCAAAGCATTCACGCACGTCATGTTATTGTTGCTTGTGGGTACGAAGGAATTGATATCAAAAAAGAAAAGAAAACTTCTTTTGTCAGTACATATATCGTCACAACAAAACCTGTAGAGGTAGATAACTTCTCGTCATGGTACAATAAAACCCTTATTTGGGAAACAGCCCGACCGTATACCTTTATTCGCACAACAAAGGATAACCGGATTATTATCGGCGGCTTAGATGAAAATACCCCGTACGCTGAAGTACGTGATCGTAAATTGATTAGTAAAAGAGATAAGCTTCTGGTGGAATTCAACAAGCTTTTTCCTGATATAAGAGTAGAGCCAGAATATTATGCTACCGCTTTTTATGGGGGAACCAATGATGGACTTCCTATCATCGGAAAATATGATGAATATCCAAATTGTCACTTCTTGTTTGGCTTTGGTGATAACGGTACCGTTTATAGCATGATTCTATCTAGGATTATTGTGGATGACATTGTAAAAGGGCATAGTCCTGACCTAGAACTGTATTTACAAACTCGGCCGGTAAAACCTAGTTAAATGTACCGACAAAAGCTGGACGACAAAAAAACTGAGTGAACTCACTCAGTTTTTTTATTATTTTATAATAGCGTTAATCTTGCTGTTTTCCTATACTCAATCGATAAACGCTCATGATTTGTTCAACACATTGAACAACTAACCTTTCTGCTTGAGTCATCGCCGTCTCGATCGAACAAGGACCTGAAACGATAGGAAAGGCTGCCGCAACTCCCAATTGTTCTAACTGACCACTCGTTAACTCATTGCTTCCACAGATTGCAATTACAGGAATGTTATAGTGATTGGCTGCTTTACTTACTCCTGAGATTACCTTGCCAGAAAGGGTCTGTTCATCTAACTTTCCTTCACCGGTTATGACGAGGCATGCGTCCTCTAGTTGACTATCAAACATAACTGCTTCCATCACTGTATCAATCCCAGACATGACCTTCGCGCCTAGAAATGCAATTAAACCAGCACCCATTCCGCCAGCTGCGCCTGCACCTGGAACAGAATGTATATTCATATTAAATCGTTCATTGATGACCTTTCCGTATTGGTCAAGGCTTTCATCTAGCAATTCAACTATTTCTGGTGTCGCACCTTTTTGTGGACCAAAAATATGCGAGGCTCCATTCGGACCACATAGAGGGTTCGTAACATCGCTTGCTATGACGAACTCCGCTTCCGTTAAGCGCTGATCTATACTCGATAAGTCTAGTTCATCTAGTTGAAGCAGGTCACTAACATGACTTTTAATTAACTGGCCATTTTTCTTGAAAAATTTAACACCTAGCGCTTGAAGCATCCCGAAACCACCATCGTTTGTAGCACTTCCCCCTAAGCCGATAATAAATTTCCGGTAACCTTGATCTAATGCGTGAAGGATCAATTCGCCTGTCCCAAAACTACTCGCCCTTAAAGGATTTCTTTCATGCTCTCCCAATAAAGTAAGGCCAGATGCTTTAGCCATTTCAATGACCGCTGTTTTTTCATCGCCTAACACTCCGTAAGCAGAAGGAATGCTTCTTCCTAATGGGTCGGTTACATTCACATTTATAATCGTTCCATTTGTCGCATGAACTAAGTTTTCCATCGTCCCTTCCCCGCCGTCTGCCATAGGAAGTTCGATTACTTTTGCTTCTGGAAAAACGCTTTTAACCCCTCTATTTATAGCAGCACATAAATCTTTTGCAGAAATGGAACCTTTAAAGGAATCCGGCGCTATCACGATTTTCATAAAATCCCCCTCCTCTATTTGAATAATTGAGGTAACCATAATGAAAGTTGAGGTAAATACGTAATTAAAATGATATTAATGATTAGAACCAAATAAAACGGAATTAGTGGCTTAAGTATTTGTTCGATCCTTAACCCTGCTATTTGACAGGCCACAAATAAATTTACCCCAATTGGTGGAGTTAACATACCAACTGCTAAATTGACGATCATAATAATCCCAAAATGAATAGGATCAATACCAAACATAACTGCAACTGGTGTAAGGATTGGAGCCAATATAACAATTGCAGCACCTGTTTCTAGAAACATTCCTACAACTAACAAGATAATATTTACTAATAATAAGAAGATAATTGGGCTATCTGAAATAGAAACAAACCAATCTGCTACTTTATAAGGAATTCTCTCTGAAGTTAATACCCACCCGAAAAGTCCAGCGTTTCCAATGATAAACATAATTATCGCTGTAGAAATAACCGAATTCTTTAATACATCCATGATAATCTTTGGATTAAACTTTCTATAAACAAACATACCAAGGAAAAATGCATACCCTACTGCTGCTGCTGCAGCTTCTGTTGGTGTAAATACACCTCCATAAATACCACCTAAAATGATGACAGGCATTAGTAATGGAAGAATTGCTCTTCTAAAAGCTCTTAATCTACCAGTCGTAGTCATTAACTGCTTATCTTCTTCTGTAAGCGTCTCTGGTCCGCCATAACCTTTAATTTTACTAATTATATAAATGGTAAGCATTAAAGATAAACCAACTAGCATACCAGGAACAATACCAGCCAAAAATAAGTCACCAATTGAAATTGACATTCCCGCACTTAACGCGAAAATTATTAACGGAATGGAAGGCGGTATAATAACACCTAATTCACCAGAAACAGCTTGAACTGAAGTGGAAAAACCTTTCGGAAACCCCCTTCTAACCATTGCAGGAATTAAAATACTCCCAATCGCTGCGACTGTAGCTGCACTTGAACCTGAGATAGACGCAAAGAACATAGCTGTCAAAACTGTTACCATCCCGAGTCCTCCTGTAATACGTCCTACTAGGGAATTCGCGAAATCAACTAACCGTTGGGATATCCCACTATATTCCATAAGACTACCTGCTAAAATAAAGAAAGGGATAGCCATTAATGTAAAAGAGTCTAGCGAGGAAAAAATCCTTTGGATAGCTACTTGTAATGAAATTCCTTCATTCATCATCGCCAGCATAGATGAGAGACCCATAGAAAAAGCTACCGGTACACCAATTAAGAACATTAAAAATAAGCTAATGAATAACAGGGCCGCCATTTTCTTGTTCCTCCTCATCTTTTTTCGTAAATAGTTCAATCAGAATTACTGTACAATTTAACAATCCAAGTAAACTTCCAGCAGGAATTGCAGCATATATCCAACTGACAGGAATATTAATAGATCCTGTCTTTTGATTTGCCAAACTACTCATGATATCTAAGCCATACTTTACCAATAAGAGTAAGAAAACAATATTAACTAGCATAATTAAAATTTGTAGTATTTTTTTAATTTTTTTCGAAACGAGAAATAGTACCACTTCTACAGATATTAGTAATCCTTTACGTAATGCAATTGCTGTTCCTAAAAGGACGACCCAAACCATTGAATAACGGACAATCGCTTCAGACCAAACGAGTGGATTTTTTAACACATATCTAGCAAATACTTGGTAGATAGTTAATAAAGTAACTAAACCAAATACAACTGCTATAAGATTAAAAACCCAACTATTGACCCTGTCTATGAATTGAACATATTTGTTTATCATCCTGTAGTCCTCCTTAATCTATAAATTCTTCATATATACACTATCATTAAAAACAGGATATACATGAAGTATTTATAGAAACAAGGGTGGCAGGAAACCCACCCTTGCTTTTCTTTTATTGTACTGAAATAATCATTTCATGAATTTCTGTAACGGCCGGGAACTGCTGTTCAACAAATCCTTCTAACTTCCCTTGGAATAGTGATAGATCTGGACGAACGACTTGCATTCCTGCCTCCTCAAGTGCCTCGAGGTACCCTTCTTCACCAGATAATACTTCATTCGCAACATAATCTTTTCCTTGACCATTTGCAGCTTGTAAAAGTAGGTCTTGTAATTCTTGGTCTAACCCTTCAAATTTAGAGCCACTGATTACCATAGCAATTGGCTCCCTTACGTGTTCTGTTAACACTAGGTAGTCAACTACTTCATTAAACTTAGAGTTATAAATTAAAGAAAGTGGATTTTCTTGACCATCAATGACTCCTTGTTGTAAAGAAGTGAAAACTTCACCAAACGCCATTGGAGTTGGCGCTGCTCCTAGCATTCTCCATGATTCAACGAAAACTGGGCTGTCCGGAACACGAATACGAAGTCCACTTAAATCTTCGGGTGTATTTACTTCTTCATTTACAGTAAGCATACGAGCCCCACGAGTCCAATACGAAAGCACTTGATTTCCAGTTTCCGCATTAATTCGGTTAGAAATTTCTTCTCCTACTCCACCGTTGTAAACGCTATCAAAATGAGCTTGATCTCTAAACATAAACGGCACTGTAAAAATTTGCGCAGTTTCAGAAGAACCTGATAATACACCAGCACCTCCAACCCAAATGTCAGCTGTTCCAATATTTAAACCTTCTAATAACTCTCTGTCATCACCCAGTGAACCGTTTTCATATACTTCAATAACAATTCGTCCATCCGTTAACTCTTCTACTTCCGCTTTAAACTGTTCGACCCCTTGTGCATGGATTTCTGAGTTTGGCCAAACATGTCCTAATTTAAGAACGGTTGCATCCACTTCTTCACTAGGAGCAGCATCATTATTTGTCGTATCTTCATTTCCCCCTGAAGAAGTATCTGATGATGAACAACCAACTGCAAACATAAGTGACATAGCAACAGTTAAACTTCCTAAGAACAATTTCTTCATTTTGTATCCCCCTATAAATGTTTATTTTAGATTAATCAAACCCATAAAGATGGGCTTGATTAATATTGAAAATAACTTACTTTAACATTAGTATAAAAATCTTTGTTTGTTTTACCTATTGAATACGCTCCATAACCTGACTGTTTTACACCACCGAATGGAACATGGGCTTGACTGGCTGTTCCGTGATTAACATGAACCATACCAGTTTCTACTCTTTCAACGAATTGATTTGCTAATGATAGATTGTTTGTAAAGATTGACGCTGCTAGGCCGTATTCAACATCATTTGCTACCTTTAATGCTTCCTCAAAGCTGTCTACTTCTAAAACACTTAAGACAGGACCAAATATTTCTTCTTTCGCAACCTTCATTTCTGGAGTTACGTTGGTAAATAAAGCTGGGACAATATAGTTTCCTTCTCCCATTTCACCCTCATTTAGTACTTCTCCACCAAGCGCAAGCGTTGCACCTTCTTCTTTTCCTATATTAATATAAGAAAGTGTCGTTTCTAACTGGTCTTTATTGACAAGTGGACCAATTGTTGATGACGGTTCCCATGACGGTCCTATTTTTAACGCATTCATTTGCTCTTTAATTGCCCTTACGAGTTCTTCCGCTTTATCTTTTAAAACAATTACTCTACTAATGGATGTACATCGTTGACCA
Source organism: Alkalihalobacterium sp. TH-98 (assembly GCF_057473385.1). NCBI lineage: Bacteria > Bacillati > Bacillota > Bacilli > Caryophanales > Bacillaceae > Alkalihalobacterium > Alkalihalobacterium sp. TH-98. Next base: position 108,513 of record NZ_JBYCKM010000004.1, read on the forward strand.
CTACAAGCAAAGGCTGCACCGACGATTTCTTTGGCTACGATATTTGCATCTTCATAATCAAGGACAACCGCAGGGTTCTTCCCACCAAGCTCCAATTGTGTTTTAACTAAGCGTCTAGCAGCCGTTTCATTTAATTTCGTTCCAACACCAGTTGAGCCAGTAAAACTAATTCCTTTAACTAATGGGTGGTTGATTAATGGATTCCCCACTTTTGAACCACTACCTGAAACTAGGTTAACAACTCCATTTGGAACTCCAGCTTCACTTAACAGCTCCATAATTTTAATGGATGTCCAAGGCGTTTCTGAAGCTGGCTTATAAACAACAGTACATCCATAAGCAAGCGCTGGAACAATTTTTCTGATTGGAGTTACGACTGGGAAGTTCCATGGTGCAATCGCTGCAACCACTCCTATTGGTTGATGTTTTACAGCTGCAGTCACATTACTTTTTTCACTAGGTAAAGTAGATCCTTCAATTCGGATTGCATCTCCAGCTACATTTCTTGTTTCTTTAATTGCCCTACCTACCTCGCCTCTTGCTTCTGCTAAGACTTTTCCTTGTTCTGCTGATAAAATAAACGCTAATTCTTCTAAATGATCTTGTAATAAATCAGCAAATTTTAGGAGAATAGCCGCTCGATCTGGACCTGGCACTTGAGACCATGATTGGTATGCTTGATGAGCTGCTTCTACAGCTAAGTTAACATCTTCCTCGGTAGAATAAGGAAATTGGCCTAACACAAGCTCATTTTTACCTGGACATGTTACAGGGTAGGTCTCTCCACTTAAACTCGGCTTCCACTCACCGTTAATAAAGTTATCGTAGGACTTTCCTTGTTCTTTCTCTAACCAAGCAAGAAATGTGTTTGTTGTTGCTTCCATTTATTTCTCATCTCCTTTTATTCTTGATTTGTTTTCTTTAAGAATACTTAGGCTTAAGAATACACAGGCGTTAAAGCATTTTCTCCTTTTAAAATGGAGATCGTATTATTTATCGCTAAATCGGCCATCTCTACTCTTGTTTCAATCGTTGCACTTCCTATATGTGGAGCAAGGACAACATTCTGATAGTTTAATAGTTCTGCTTCAATTGCAGGTTCGTTTTCAAATACATCAAGCCCAGCCCCAGCAATGGCTTTTGCTTTTAGAGCGTTAACTAGTGCTTTTTCATTAACTAACGGACCTCTTGACGTATTAATTAAATAAGCGGTCTTCTTCATCTGCTTTAACTCTTTTTCATCAATCAAATATTTCGTTTCAGGTGTCAACGGTGTGTGTAGCGAGAGAAAATCAGCTTGTGTTATCACTTCATTTAAACTTGCATAACTTGCACCGAGCTCTGTTTCAATGTCAGCAGTGAGGGGCCGACGGTTGTAATAAACGATATTCATCCCAAAGCCTTTTGCCCTTCTCGCAACAGCCTCACCAATTCTCCCCATTCCAATAATTCCTAATGTTTTACCATATACTGTTCTTCCAAGAAGCAGTTCAGGTGCCCAACCAACAAATTTTCCTTCTCGTGTATATGTATCACTTTCCGGAATTCTTCTCGCAACAGCAAGTAAAAGGGCCCATGTTAAATCAGCTGTTGACTCTGTTAAAACGTCAGGCGTATTCGTAACGATAATTCCGCGTTCTTGTGCTGCTTTCACATCAATGTTGTTGAAGCCCACTGCATAGTTAGAAATAACTTTTAAATGAGGAGAAGCATCCATCACCTCCGCGTCTATTTCATTAACTAATAATGAGATAATCGCATCTTTATCTACGACTGCTTGAAGAAGCTGCTCTTTTGTTAACTCTTCTTTACCTGTATGAACTTCAACTTCTGCAACTTCACGTAATCTTTTAATACCATCGCCTGGTAACTCTCTTGTTACTAAAACTTTTGGTTTCATTGGTTTCACCCCTTTTGCAAATTACATTGCCGCTCTACAGATTGCCTTCAAGTCTTCGATTGTCGGTTTTCTAGGGTTTACCGGAACGTTCCCAGATAACATCGCTTCCTCTGCAATCATTTGTAAATGTTCTTCTTTTAAACCAAAATCGGTTAATGTTTGTGTGATACCTACATCTTTGTTTAACTGACGAATCGCTGCAACTGACTGTTCAGCAGCCTCACGCTCCGTGAACCCTTCCGTATTTACACCAAAGATCGAAGCAATTTCTGCATATTTTGAAACATTACCGATAACGTTATATTCCATAACTTCAGGTAGTAAAATAGCATTTACAGTACCATGCGGAATTTTGAAATGTGCACCCAGTGGAATTGCTAGTGCATGAGCTAACCCTAAGCGCGTCGAATTGAAAGCCATAGCTGCTATTAAACTAGCAAGAAGCATATTAGATCTTGCTTCGACGTTTTCACCCTGAACAACAGCCAAACGCAGGTTTTTAGCAATCATCTTCATGGCTTGAACAGATAAACCTTCTGAAATCGGTTGAGTTGCTTTATTTACGTAAGATTCCATTGCATGTGTTAATGCATCCATTCCTGTTGCTGCTGTAATATGCGGCGGAAGTGAAATGGTTAACTCTGGATCAATTAGTGCCATATTTGGACAGTTATAGACACTTCCTACACTCACCTTTACTTTCTCCTTTTTATCTGAAAGAACCGACCAGATCGTAATTTCACTACCGGTACCCGCTGTTGTAGGAACTGCAATAACAGGTGCACTTGGATTAGGAACCATGTTAATTCCAACATAATCTTTAATATGGCCTGGGTTTGTTAACATCAGTCCAATCGCCTTCGCTGTATCTAGCGAACTTCCTCCCCCAACTCCGACTACTATGTCACAGCCATCTTGCTGAGCAATCTCTAAACCTGAGTCAACTGATTCAATGGCTGGATCAGCTTCAATTTCAGAAAAAATCGAGTAAGGGATATTGTCTGTCTTTAATGGCTCTTCTAATTTTGAAACAACACCTGCTTGTAAAACACCTGGGTCACAAACAATTAATACATTTGTTCCTCCAAATTCTTTTACAAATTCATTAAGTCTGCTAATTAATCCATTTTCAAATTCGATAACAGTTGGTATTTCATATCTAAACGCTTTATTTAGTAACATTAGTTGGATACCTCCGTATTGATATTTGCTGAAAAAGCTGCTTCAGTAAAGTCCAATCCATATTTATTGCCAATTTCAATTAGCTCTTGTACTACTTTTTCAGGTAAATCGATACCATTCTTTTGTTTTTCGAGGGTTTTTCTTAATTCAAGCTCCCCAGGAATAAAGATTTCTTCCACACCTGGCGCTTTCGGTTCACTTTTTAAATCTTTGATGTATTGATCCATTCTTGCTTTAAAATAATCAATTGGCATAAAGCTATTAATATCGATCGCAAGGAAGAAGTGTCCTACATTTTGTGGGTCTTCCCAGTTTTCATACATGTTATTGACGTACTTCCCAAAGCCTGCACCCGTAAGTACTCCCGCTAAAATGTCAATGAACATCGAAATACCATAACCCTTTGGTCCACCTAGTGGAAGGACCGAACCTTCTAATGCAGCATCTGCATCCGTTGTTGGATTACCATCTTTATCAATAGCCCATCCTTCGGGGATCGTCTCTCCTCTTTGGGACGCAACAATGATTTTTCCTCTAGCAACAACGCTTGTTGCCATATCTAATATAAACGGAACATCCGTACCTGTAGGAACACCAATAGCTAATGGATTTGTTCCTAAAAAAGGTCTTACTCCACCCGTTGGAGGCATCGTTTGTGAAGCGTTGGATAGTACTAATAAAATAAAACCTTGATCAATCGCCTTCTTTGCATAATACGCACCTGTTCCAAAGTGATTTGAATTTTTAACACCAACTACCCCAATCCCGCTTTTACTAGCTTTCTCTAATGCTGTATTTAAAGCTTCCATTCCAACGACTGATCCGAAGTTATTATTTCCATCTAAAACTGCCATGGTATCGGTTTCAGAGTGTATAAAAAAATTTGAGTCAGGCTCGATCATACCTTCTTCTATTCTTTTTAAGTAAATTGATGTTCGGACAACTCCATGTGAGTCGACTCCACGTAAGTCCGCTTCTATTAATGACTCCGCAACAATTTTGGCATTCCTTTCTGGCAGCCCAGCTGCTTTAAAAACATCTTTACAAAAGGTTTGAAGCTTTTCCCAATCATATTTAGTTGGTATCATAATTTTCACATCCTTTTTCCGCTAATAGCTTATTTACCCACGAACGATCAACAGTGCCGTTGGCAATTGACGTTAGAATTTCTTCTTCTGCTATTTGTTGTTTTTTTACTTTTTCTAGTACATTTTCCGCTTCTTCTAATGGAACTACTATTATTCCATCCTCATCCCCGACAACAATATCACCAGGTTTGATGATCATTCCACCTATAGCAATTGGAACATTGATTTCTCCAGGTCCATCTTTATAAGGACCACGGTGAGTTACACCTATTGCATATACTGGGAAAGTGTCCTCTTGAAATGCTGCTATATCTCTAATCGCTCCATTGATTACAAAGCCTGCAATGTTATTCTTTTGAGCAATTCGCAACATAATTTCACCAACTATGGCGTTCGTCAGGTCCCCCCCTGCATCGACAACAATGACATCACCAGATTTAGCCATATCAATGCCCTTATGAACCATAAGATTATCTCCTGGTCGTGTTTTAACTGTTAAAGCTGTACCGATTAACTTGCCACTTTTATGATATGGCTTTAATTCTGTTCCGACTGCATTCATTCGACTCATATTATCGCTAATATGTGGAGTTACTACATTTGAGAATGCTTCGAGTAGTTGTTGGGTTGGTCTTTTATTGATTGGTAAAACTCTAAATCCTAATTGACCCATTTGATGACGCCTCCTACTATTTATTTTGATCTATGAAGATCTTCTTTTGATTAAGTTTGGTTGTAATAAAGTAACTTGAGGTTCTTGTTTCTGCTTTGTTTTTAATAGATTAATAAGCTTTTCTGCTGCAAGTTTTCCCATTTCATAACTCGGTTGATTGACCGTTGTTAGTGGTGGATCTAAGTGCTTAGACCAAACTGTTTCATCATATCCGATTAAACTTACATCACCTGGGACTCTTAGACCTAACTCTTTAATTCCCTCAAGAATTTCTAATGTCATCATATTATTTGTTGAAAAGATTGCGTCTGGTGGATCCTGTAAAGTTAATATTTTCTTAACTTCTTCTTTTGCAACACCCTTTTTTTCCTCAACAATACAAATATGTTTTTCATTAATTAGTCGTCCATGTTTTAAAAGTGAACTTTTATATCCTTCAATTCTTTCTAGCCTTGGACTGATTCCATCTGGCGGATAAACGATAATTGCTATAGATTGCTTACCAGATTGCAAGAAATGCTCCATTGCAAGTTCAGCACCTTTAATATTATCTACTACGACTGTATCAATAGGTACATCCTCAATTTTGCGGTTTATAGCGATGATCGGATATTCTCTATCTACCAATGATTGGTATAGCAGTTTATTCTTCATTGTTGGGTTAACAATAATTCCATCAACTTGCTTTGCTTGCAGCCCCTCAATATGCTCTTGCTCAAGTATCGAATTTTCATTTGAATTACATATCATTAAGTTGTACCCATTAGAATGACATGTATCTTCTACTCCTTGTAATACACTAGACCAAAATGGATTTTGCAAATTAGAAAGAACAATTCCGATCACATTTGTTTTCATTTGTTTGAGACTTTTAGCCAACGCATTCGGTTTATAATTTAATTCATCTATAATTCTTAACACTTTCTCTTTTGTATCTTCATGTACATGTTGAAAATTCCCATTAATTATCCTTGAAACCGTAGTCTTTGAAACCCCTGCTCGTTTTGCAACTTCATCCATTGTAATTTTCATGAGAATCACACCCTGAACTTATTAAATCTTAAAATATGTAACCGTTTTCTGAAATCGGTTTCTGAAACCGATTAACTAAATGTTATCAGATTATTATATTTATTTCAATTGTTTTTTAAAATTGAATTATAAAAAGCTTCTGTAGTAAAGTACCCAACCACAGAAGCAACATTTTTTAATCAAGTTATTTATTATTTACGTTGTTTTTTAGTATATACTTTTGCAGATCAAATTAGGTGTTCACTTATACCCTCATAAATATTAAAAAATAAGATACTATCCACCCTTCAATTAGACATTTTTTATTTTCACTTCTAACTCTTGTTTTTCCTCAAGCGAAAGAAATTGCTCGGCAAGAGGAAAGAGGATGTTTTCTTCTTTCATAAAATGCTCTGATAGGATTAAATACGCTTTTGCTGCATGATCAGCAACCGATCTTATGTTAGCAACATCTGTTTCAGCCCCTATTAGAGCAGCTTGTTCTAGGAACTGCCTTAAGTGGCTTTTGGCTTGATCATGCTCATATTCCATCACTGCAATTGGTCCCGTTTCACGCCCGATGTATACTGCAACCATTTCAAAAAGAATTCCTTCCTCCCGCTCTGAGTGCGGTTCAAGTTCTGTAACAAATTGAGTGACTTGCTTATAAAGCTGTTGGAAGTTTTCGTATGTTGCTTCTGTCTCCTTTCCTTCCATGAGTTGAGTAAGTTCGTAAAAATCCTCCATCTGCCTCGTAAGTGGAATATGCTCTAACTTCAATTGCTCAAGCCCTGGACATAACTGATCCATCTCTTTAATCATCATACTACTCATGCAGCCTAAAGGTTGTGTTTTCATTTTATTGAACCTCCTTTAACTCTTTTAAAACTCTTGGAAACAGAATGTTGTTTTCAAGGTGGATATGTTCAAACAGGTCGCTTTCTAACTGTTCGAGTTTCTGATAAGTTAATTGAAACGTCATGCAAGCCCAATCTGGAGCTGTGTAGTCGTTCGTCACTTCTCGAAGTTGTTTTAGAAGGTCTCCAGCTCCCTCATGCTCACCTTCCAAGTCTCCAATTTTAGCTGTTAATTCACTCATTCGCTCCGTTGTTGGTTGTTTTTCTACAGCCTCAATTAATGGGAAAACTACATTTTCTTCGTCAATCGTATGCTGTTCAAGTTCTGTTTTTAAGTGATGAAACAGTTTATGAACTTGAGCTAACTCCGGACAATGATTTCCGTGAACACGGAAAACCTTCGTTGTGAATTGGCTCAGCTCAGGAAGGAGCGTATTTAAAAATTGATGGTGCGTAGTGATGATGTGATGAATTAATTCCTTATTCGTCATCTCATCCCATGTCACACTCGGCTTCTCTAAAGATTTAATAAAAGCACTATTTAGTTGTTCTAGTATCTCTGTGCCATTTAAATTTTTCTCTACAATCACTTCACCAATCGGACGGTTACCTCCGCAGCAAAAATCAATTTTATATTGTTTTAAAATCGTACTTGTTTCTGGTAATCGAGTAACTATCTCCCCTGTTTTCGTTGAAAAATCAAAGACAGTTTCCAAATGAATAACCCCCATTTAGGATTTTTTTGTTTTGTTCTACGATTTAAGTGTAACGAATCAAACGAGCTGATGAAGTGATGTACATCACAGAAAACAAAAAAAGCTGCCTCAAAGGTCAAATTCGAGCCTAGGAGACAGTTCTTAGGGAGATTTGCATTCATCATTTTCAATTGAACCATTTGAAACGCGGATTTATCTCTAATCAATTTGAAGTTCTTGCTTCACTAAATCTGTTGAAATGAGTAAATGTCCTTTCTCACTCATTTGTATAATGTTATTCTTCCTAAGCTTGGTCACCGTTCGGTTGACTGTCTCTCTTGTAGTACCAATCATGTTCGCTAGTTCTTGGTTGGTTAAATGAATCGTTAATTTTAAATATCCATCTTTCTGTTTTTGGCCATACATTTTAGAAAGCCTGAGAAGTAACATCAAGATTTGCTCAAATGTATTATGAAATATTTGTTCGTCGAGACGATTTTGTAAGTCGATGATCTTTTCACCCATGACCCGAAATAACTTCATACAAATATCAGGACGGGAGAGTAGTAAACGTTCAAATTCTGCAATAGGTATAACGAGTAACGTAGCCTCCTCCATCACTTCAGCATGGGCTGGATAATTCCCCGTCCGAAAAAATCCTGCATGCGGAAACATCTCTCCACTTTGTAAGATAGAAACAATCTGCTCTTTACCGCTTACATCGGTTTTAAAAATCTTGACTCTCCCTCTATGAATAAAGAAGACTCGGTCTAGCGGCTCACCTTGCATAAACAACATTTCACGTTCTTTAAACTCTCGCGGATGAGCAATCTCAATGACTGGGTCTAGCTCTTGATCAGATAACTCTTTAAATAATGTGACATTTTTTAGTAAAGTTTTCATTTCCTTTTCACTCACTGTCCATTACCCTCTTTTCTTTTTTATTCATTGTATCGAAGAGATGTTTAGTGGGACGTGAAAAATATCACTTTTTCATTATCTAGCATCTTATCTTCCTTCCTATTTATTATATCCAAGCCAAGATAGTGAATGAAATTCGTGAACGATTTGTGAAGTGTGATATTCATCACAACTCCAAAATTTTACACAATCTATCATTAAATCATTAGAAAGGAATAATCCTAAAATTACCTTGATTGGAAGAATAATAGAATAGGCTCAGTCCTTTCTACAAAAAAGATAGAAAGGAGCCAGAAGATGAAAAGCTCAATACTTACTTTTGTACTTACTTTTGCAATCGCCTTTGGAGGAGGCTATCTTGTTTTTCAACCGGAAAAAGAGGCGGAACAACAACAGCTCACCGAAACTGAACAAGATCATGTTGATGCTGAAGAAACCGTTGAAGAAATGTCAGCAACTGTTGATTCGCTGGCTGGAGAAACATTAAACAACTTTAGCTGTTTATCTTGTCATGCCGTTTCAGGATTAGGGTTAGATGGTGGAGTTACAGGACCCGACTTAACCAACTCATATCTAAATGTAGAAGGAAAGCACGGGAAACCACTAGATGAGTACTTAAAAGAACCTACTTCTGCTGTAATGAGTAGTGTTGTTAGTGGTAACCCAATGTCCGATGAAGAAATTGAAGCCATCGTTGCTATTTTGAAAGAAGCGTCTGAACAATAATTTGGGGGTGAATCGTGTGAAAAAGATCATAATTCCTGGGGTTGCAGGTTTGATTTCAGGAGTCTTAGCTGCAACTGTGTTTTTTGCCGACTTTAATACAACAAACTCAACAACAACATCAGCAAATGTAAAAAGTAAAGCCGAACAAGTATATGTACCTCACGGGGAATTAGATGAGTATTACCTATTTAATTCCGGTGGACACTCCGGACAGCTATTTATTTACGGTGTTCCATCTATGCGCCATATTCGGACAGTCCCTGTCTTTACACCAGATCCTGCGACAGGATATGGCTTTGATGACTATACACGTGAAATGCTAGGCGACTATACTTGGGGCGATCTCCACCACCCTGCCTTTTCCGAGACAGATGGTGATTATGACGGAAAGTTTCTTTTTGCTACCGATGTAGCAAATAACCGCGTAGCTGCCCTTGACTTAGCTGATTTCCACACGGTCGATATGTTAAAAGTACCAAATAGCGGTGGACCACATTGTGCTGCATTCGTTACAGAAAACACTGAATACTTATTCTTACCAACACGCTTTGCTGTTCCGATGGGGAATGAATTTGCTTCACTTGATGAATACAGTGAAACGTATCGTGGAGTCATGTCTGCTGTGACTTTTGATGAAGAAGAACAAAAATTAGATATTGCTTATCAAGTCTCCCTCCCCCCTTGGTCTTATGATAAGGCAAGAGCGGGTAAAGGGCTTTCTGGTAAATGGGCCGTTATTACAACGTATAACACAGAAGAAGCAACAACAAATTTAGAAATTAACGCTTCTCAAGCGGACCGTGATTACATTGTTTTGTTTAATTGGGAGGAATTAGAACAGAAAATTGAAAACGGAGAATATGAGGAATTTGATGGGCAAAAAATGATTTATCCTGAAAAGCATAAAGGTGGCATTTATTTAGTTCCTGTAGCCAAATCTCCTCATGGTGTTGACGTAAGTCCAGATGGGAAGTACTTTGTCGCTTCTGGTAAACTAGCACCTGCAATGACCGTATTTTCATTTGAAAAAGCCTTTGAAGCTATTGCCAATGAAGATTTCTCTAGTGAAAGAAATGGTATTCCGGTCTTAAATTATGAGTCTGTCATGGAACGTGAAGTTGACCCTCCAGGAGCTCTTGGACCACTTCACACTCAATTTGATGATAAAGGATATGCTTACACTACCATGTTTATTTCTTCTGAAGTTGTAAAATGGGACTATGAAACGGGAGAAGTCGTAGATCGACACGATGTCTATTATTCACCGGGTCACTTAGTAACAGCTCACGGTGATACAGCAAAACCACGTGGTGATTACTTAGTTTCCTTAAACAAAATTGCAAAAGACAACTATTTATCGGTTGGACCTTCGCATCCAGAATCAATGGATTTATTCAATATTAATGGGGAGAAGATGGTTCACTTATCATCTACACCTGTTAACCCTGAACCACACTATGGGCAAATGATTCATCGCGATGTGATCAACACCTTCCATGTATACGAGCAAGATGAAAACAATCCATATGCTGTATATGACCAAAAGAATACTCGTATTGAACGAGATGGAGATCACGTTTCTGTTTACGGTATTTCAATGCGTTCGAAATTTATCTTTGATGCAGCTGCAGACCGTCCTGATGTCATCGAGGTAAACGAAGGTGATACAGTCACCCTTCATATTACAAACACGGACTTTGATCAAGATATCGTTCACGGACTTGGTATTATGGACTATAACTTGAACTTTGAACAAATGCCTGGTCAAACGAAATCACTCACATTTGTCGCCGATAAACCAGGCGTATTCCCGATTTATTGCACAAACTTCTGTTCAGCACTACACCAAGAAATGACTGGATACCTACTAGTCAAACCTAAGGAATAATAGGCGAAAGGGAAAGGGTATTGTAGCATTACCCTTTCCACTTCTTTTAGTGAGGTGAACTTTATGAGTACTAAACTATCTTTACCCTCCGTTGTTAGTTTACTAATAGCTGCCGGATGTATCGTTATCTCAATCTTTTTACCTTGGTGGGGAATGAAATTTTACGCTCCCCAATATCAAGAAGGGTTAAATATCCTGGTCTACCCTTACAAATTAGTTGGTGAAATTCAGATTATCAATAGCCTCAATCACTATATTGGCATGGCCAACTTTAGTGAATCGACTTTTCCAGAGTTGCAGTATTTACCTTATATCATAGGTGGATTAGCGGTGTTTACCGTCATTGTCGCATTATTACAGAATAAAAAGTGGCTTTATGGCCTTATTAGTCTCTTCCTAGCTTTTGGTGCTTATGGACTCTATCATCTTCAACAAACATTAACGAAGTTCGGAACTGAGCTAGACCCCAAAGCACCGATCACGATTGACCCGTTTGTTCCTCCAGTCATTGGAGAAAACACGTTAGCTAATTTTGTAACGCATAGTTCCTTTAGTTTTGGGTCTTATTTAATTGGTTTTGCCTTTTTACTCATCTTGTATCCTCTTTGGAAGGAGAGAAAGTAATGGTAAAAAAAGTGGCTTTGTTCCTGCTCTTATTTTCTGTCATCGGACATACTTTCACATTTGCCCAAGATGACCTGCAGAAAGTAATTGAGAGTGCTCCAGAACATGGCGTTATCGAACTAGCTGATCAAATCTACCATGGAAACATCGTCATTACAAAGCCACTTACCCTTATTGGCTCAAAAGAAACGGTGATTCGCGGTGACGGTACAGGAAACGTGATTTCGATTATGGCAGAAAATGTTCAAATTGAAAATGTGTCGGTTCAAAATAGTAGCTTCTCCTTAAATTCAGAAGAAGAGTTTGCAGCAATAAAAGTTCATTCCGACCATAATGTTTTGAAAAATATAACGATTACCGATGCCTACCACGGTGTCTATCTTAGCCAAGCTCACGATAATCTCATTGAAACTGTATTTGTGAACGGTCAAGGGAATAACGCGATCCACGGGCAAGGTAATGGAATTCACGTCTCGTATTCGAACCGCAACCAATTTATCGATAATATCGTCACAGGGACAAGAGATGGGCTGTTCTTTGATTACTCGAATCAAAACGAGGTGAAAAATAACAAATTAACCCATACAAGGTACGGATTACATTTCATGTATTCGGATGACAACCAATTTATGAACAATCAGTTTAGTTTTAATACTGGTGGCGCTGCCATTATGAACTCGAGAAATAATCTGATCGCAAATAACGAATTTTCATTAAACCAAAGCACTCGTTCATTTGGTCTACTTCTACAATCAGCCAACGATAATGTCATTACAGAAAATGAGTTTTTCCAAAACCAACGCGCGTTCTTTATTGATCAGTCGCAAAATAACCGCATTGAAAAAAATAATATTATACAAAATCAAATTGGTGTGGAACTTTGGGCAAGTTCAAAGAACCAAACCTTTACCGAAAATTCCTTTTTGAAAAATGTCGCCTCCGTTATTACCGTCGGCGGAGTACCGGAAACGAACTGGAGTGAACATCATCGCGGAAATAATTGGGGTCCTAATATGCCATTACTCGATTTAGATCAAAACGGAATCGGGGATACTCCATTGAAATATAGCTCGTCTCTTTACCGTCTAATTCAAGAAAATGAACTCGTCTACCTTTTTTTAAATAGCCCGACGATTTCTGTATACGAAAAGATGAATCAATTAATCCATAAAGATGAAGTGATGGTTGTCGATGAACATCCGTTAATACAGCAGGATACGAGCCTTCAACTAGCTTGGGTTACCGCTCCTTTAATACTCCTATGGATTGCACTGTACTCGAAAAGGAGGACAAACAAATGATGATGTATTTGGCAAAAGAGTGGAAAGAGCTATCACGAGCAAAAGGTCTTTGGTTAGCTCTTGGAATCGTGATAATCTTATCTGTTTTTTTACTATTGGAAGCTCGAAGTTTTCCGATCGAACATGGATTTCAAGTCTTTTTACTATCTCTTTATGAAATGCAAATTTACTTAATTCCTTTATTAAGTTTGTTTTTAGCCTCATTTACGATTATGCAAGAGAAAGAACTGAAGACGTTAATGATCCTCATGACGAAAAAAGAGTCGTACCGTAGTTTTCTTTTAAAGAAAAGTTTTGCTATACACGGGATAACGTTAGGTGTTTTTATTAGTTGGTACATTATCTTTGCTATACCTATGAAACTATTTTTATCTTTTAATAGCATCGATTTTCTCTACTTCTTAATTTCGATTTCTGCCTTATTACTAATTTTTAACCAAATTGGATTTCTCATGGGAAGTCTTTGCAACACCCGCATGCAACTAGTTGGTGCCAATACATTCATCTGGTTTTTCTTCATATTTTTAGTTGACCTAATTTTTCTTTATGCCTTACCTTATGTCACGTATTCCAACGTAACCATCTTTTCTGTTTTTTACTTTCTGGATCCTCTTCATACGCTAAATTTTTTCTTGGAAACTTCATTGGGAGTCTTTTCATTAGAGTACATGTCTCGTTTGATGGAAAAAGTGGTCTGGATGTCGCCATCACTTTTCTTCATCAGCAACCTCATCATTTGGATGGTCGTATCCTTTGAACTAGCCGTCTTTTTACGAAATAAGGGGGACAGACAATGATTACAGTAGAGCAAGTAACCCATAGCTACAAACAAACAAAAATTTTGGAGGATATTAGTTTCAATGTCCAACAAAATGAACTCTGTGCCTTAGTCGGTCGAAATGGAGCAGGTAAATCAACGTTAATTCATATCATTCTCGGTCTTCTACCTATGAAACAAGGTAAAGTCCATCTCGGAGGGATCTCTAATAAAAAAACCGGATGGAAGAAGAAGGTCGCTTACTTACCAGAAAAGTTTCAGTTGTACCCACAATTAACAGGTGAGGAAAATATGTATTTCTTTGCTTCCCTAGCAGAAAAGGAACTCGATGAACAGAGAGTTACGGCTGTGTTACAGCAAGTCAACTTACTTGAAGCACGAACACTGCCCGTAAAAAGCTATTCTAAAGGAATGCTTCAACGTTTAGGATTAGGCCTTATGCTTTATTACGATACTGAGATCTTAATTTTGGATGAACCGACGAGCGGCCTTGATCCAATGGGACGAGAAGAAATTCTTCAAATTTTAAAATCCTTACAGAATAAAACGATATTATTATCTTCTCACCATATGGATGAAATCAGACAAATTTGCTCGCACATTGCTTACTTAGAGGATAAAAATATTACGAAGTATACCGTTGAAGAGTTTTCAAATCACATGCCTTTTGGAGGGAACACAAAATGATAAAATTATTCGGATTACTCCTTCTCCTCTTATTCTTTACCGGATGTAGCTCAACTGCAAGTTCAGGAATTGAGACTATTATTGAATATGAACCTCAGCATGAAGAGGATATTCTCAAAATTTATATATCTGACAATGGAGACCCACTTACAGGACTCGTTATCACGGGAGTCTTTGAGATGGTACGAATGGATCATGGGGTCATTGAACACAAATTTACAGAAATTGACAAAGGGGTTTATGAAGTAAATTTACATTTACCGATGGCTGGGGAATGGCTCTCACAACTGACGATGTCTAATGGTGTACAAACCTTTGAACATTTATTAACGTTTGAAATTCCATCCGAAACGGCACATAAAGAAAGTCCTCACCCCCCTGAACAAAACATAGAAGGAGTTATATCGACGATTAATGGCGAAGAGATATTAGGAGAAGATCTCGAATTTTACCACTTTATAAATGTCTTACAAATCGCTCTTTACCGTAAAAATGACCAAGAACGGTATGAAGGAAAAGAATTAGATGAAGCCTTAAAATTTTGGGATGCCCAAGAAATAGAAGCTGGAAATGTCAATACATTGTTGACACAAATTATTCGACTTCGCGCTGTTGCCCTTTTAGCAATTGAAAAAGGACATCTCACGACCCAAGAAGAAGTGGATCTTGAAATCGCCAAGGTAAAAGATGAATTGACCAATGAACCTGTTGCCATTGAACTCATTCAACAATACGGTGAAGACCGATTTTGGGAGAAGCAACAAAATCAGTACCAACTCATCGTTTTGTCGCAGAAGGTCCAACAAGATATGATTGATAAAGTGAGAGACGAGCAGCCGACTGCAGTCGATGCAGAAATAAACTATTTAGCTCATCAAGAATACGAAGAACTACTCACTTCACAAATCGAGTCGCTAGATATCCAAATCTACTTGCAATAAGGTCGTACACACATAAAACGAGAGGAGTGAGAGAGGTAAAAATATCACTAATTAAAAGACAAAAAAGGGTACTGCAGCTTCACAGTACCCTTCTATTTAAATCCTTCGCCTTACCCAGCTCTACCTTTAGTAATGACTTGAATGATCTCATCAATGCTCATATCTGTAGTTAATGTATGTTCACCGATTTGAACATACTTAGCTGCATTTCTTGATTCTATTCTGCTTACGAATTTTGAAGTGTCCTTAATAAGACCTTTTTCTTTCAGCATTCGTGCCACATCATGACTTACCATTCCCGATGCGATTGTGATCTTATGTTTAACAGGCTTCTCTTCTTTCTCTTCCTCTTTTACTTCTTCTTTCTTTTCTTCTTGTTTCTCTTCTTTTTCTTCTTTTACTTCTTGCTTTTCTTCTGCTTTTTCTTCCTGTTTTGCTTCTTCAACAGGCTCTTCCGGTACATTTACCTCAACTTGTCCACCCATCATCGTTTCATAATCTTGTTGAGACACGACGAGCAGATTATGTTCTTTTAGAAAGGCCTCAATCATGTCTTGGCTTAATTCTGGTGCCTCAGCTGTAGTTTGAGCAGGGGCTAGTATTGATTTAAACACTAACAAGACGATACCTGCGATTAAAAATCCCATCGACAACCCACGCGCTGTATGCTTATCCACGTTTAACCCCTCCTTCTTTCACTTCTTTTAATTTATCTTTCAATTGATTAATTTCTCGCATTAGATTAATTTGAACATTACTGACTTGGGTAGTAACTTCAGATTGATAGTCTTTGGCAAAAAAAGAATAAACGAATAAACCTGCACTTGCTAAAAACAACAAAATGATTAACAACGTCATTATGTATTCCCCCTCAAAATATAGAAATGAAAAGTAGTATATAAGCTATAATTCATTATAATTCGACATATTATATAACCTTAAAAATCATATCACTAATCTCTCATTCAAACAATCTATCTTTATATATTCGTTAAAATTTGAACCGTAAGACCCTTATAGGTATAGGTCTTTCCTTTTAAATAAAGGTAATATATCGTCCATGCGGTAATTTAGACATATGTCGAATTCGGTCTAAAGAAACATGAATGAAGCTATTCACTTATTCAAAACCTAAAGTTGGAGGTGAATTTTATGAGCGATTGGAACAGGCAAGCTGCACGAAACAACCACGATCGGCAACCACATAAAGAAGAAAAGAAAAAATCGATTGCTGATGACATGATTGAGATGGATGTCTTAGAAGAAGTGATGCAAGATGCGAAGTCGATTGATAAGAAATAATAAAAAGCTTTGCATTTAATGTTGGACCTTAGAAAAAACCACTACTTTTCGAAGATCGTAGTGGTTTTTTCGTTGGATCGATGAAATTTCACCTATCTTATTAATTTACAATAAACATTAAGAACATATAGGAGTAAAGTTTGTTTTATCGGCGTAACTTTCAATATATCGGCGAAACTTCCTAATATATCGGAAAAGTGACACAGTATGTCACAATTCGACACCTTGCTACTTTAAACAAACGTTTAATTAACGTGTATGTTCGCCTTTTACTTTTATTTTGGAAAAAACAGCAGGGTTGCTTCAAGCTCTTGCACTAAGCTTTGACCATGAGCGATCATGTCTTGCGGGACTTCCGCATCTTTATTTTCCGGCTCAGAAAATTGGTTCATAAATGAGTTATATTCTAAAATGTTGTCATCGAGTGATTCCTGGAAGTCATGATTTAATAAGAATGGTCTTCCTATTTCTACTTTTACTCCTTTTTGATCTAACTCGCCCTCGACAGCTGTAAAGGGAACTCGTAAGAAAATATAGTTTCCTACCGTTTGGTTAATTTTGTAGTCAAAATAGCCATGATCATAATCCCAATTACCACCAATTATATAACCAAGTGGCTTCAACTTCTCTTCCAAATGTTGAAGCTTAAATTGTTTATTCTCAATGGCAGAATTTAATTCGATCATCCTGCTTCATCCTTTCACTCACGTTGTTACCTTTAGCTTACCCTCTTTCCATTAAAAAATGCCCTGCACACTCAATCGAGTGGCAAGACATTTTTATTTACGTATGGACTGAGATACAGAAGTATTGTTCGCTTAGTCTTTTAATCGTTTTTCGAGTTCTGCTTTTTCTGCTTCAAAACCAGGTTTACCTAGAAGTGCAAACATATTCGTTTTATACGCTTCAACCCCTGGTTGATCAAATGGATTTACGCCAAGTAAATATCCACTGATCGCACAAGCTTTTTCAAAAAAGTACACCATGTATCCAAAATGATATTCGTTCATTTCTGGAACGTTTAAAATTAAATTCGGAACGCCGCCGTCTGTATGGGCTAGCATCGTTCCTTGGAATGCTTTTTTATTAACAAAATCGACCGTTTCACCAGCTAAATAGTTTAACCCATCGAGATCATTATCCGCTTTTTCAACAATCATTTCTTCTCTTACTTTTTCTACATTAATAATGGTTTCAAACAAATCGCGACGTCCGTCTTGAACATACTGCCCCATCGAATGCAAGTCTGTTGAAAAGTTCACAGACGCAGGGAAAATTCCTTTTTGGTCTTTTCCTTCACTTTCGCCATACAATTGTTTCCACCATTCAGAAACATACTGAAGAGATGGTTCATAGTTGACCATTAACTCAATCGTTTTTCCTTTATTATAAAGGACGTTACGGACTGCCGCGTATTGATAGGCTTCGTTTTCTGAAAGACTTGGGTTACTGTATGCCTCGCGTGCATCTTGTGCCCCTTTCATCATCGCCTCAATATCGATACCCGCTGCTGCAAGCGGAAGCAGACCTACTGCTGTAAGTACAGAGAAGCGTCCACCCACATCATCAGGAATGACGAACGTTTGATACCCTTCTTCTGTCGCAACTGTTTTTAATGCGCCTTTTGCTTTATCGGTTGTCGCATAAATGCGCTTCGTCGCTTCTTCCTTACCGTATTTCTTCTCTAAGTAATCGCGGAAAATACGAAAAGCAATCGCAGGTTCTGTCGTTGTTCCTGATTTAGAAATGACGTTAAGAGAAACATCTTTTCCTTCAATGACAGTTAACAAATCTTTCATATAAGTGGAGCTAATATTGTTACCTACAAAGAATATTTGTGGCGTTTCGCGTTTCTCTTTCTCTAATACATTATAAAAAGAATGCTGAAGTGCTTCTAAAGCAGCTCTTGCACCTAAATAAGATCCGCCAATTCCAATTACTAATAAAACATCAGAGTCTGACTTGATTTTTTGTGCAGCTTGTTGAATGCGTGAAAATTCTTCTTTATCATAGTTAACAGGAAGATCCACCCACCCAATATAATCATTTCCTGCTCCAGTTCCATTATGTAATTGCTGATGTGCTGTTTCTACAGCTCCGCTTAAATAGTCAATTTCATGTTGGTTGAAAAATGGTGTAGCTTTTGAATAATCAAAGCGTATCGTACTCATTAATGTTGATCCTCCTAAATTGAAATACATTCTCCACTCTCTCTACTCTAATAGCTTTTCCTTTACATCAAGGTAACATGCTCTTTTTAAAGAGCAGCTGTTAATATTTTAGCTGTATCTTCTTTATTTAATTTCTTAAAGTTTCCAAAGTCACCAAACAGAGCAGCAATCTCTGCCATTTCCTCCACGCGACTATCATCAATATCATAATCAGCTAAACGTGCAGGGGCACCAATGCTTGTCCAGAATGCTGAAAGTTTTTCAACACCTTCTAATGCGATTTGCTCATCCGTTTTCCCTTCTGGTTCTACTCCAAAGACACGCGTTGCCAGCTGAACATGACGGTCTAAGTTTTCCGACATTGCGTATTTAATCCAATGCGGGAATAAAATTGCGAGTCCGCCACCATGCGGGATATCATAGACAGCAGAAACGGCATGCTCAATATTATGTGTCGCCCAATCCCCACGAGCACCCATTTGCGTAAAACCATTCAGTGCCATCGTACCGCAATATAATATTGTTTCACGATAATCATAATTATGTAAGTCTTCCACAAGTTTCGGACCAACTTCCATAACAGTTGTTAGAATGGACTCACAAATCCGATCTTGAAGCGGTGTATTTGCTGTTTGATGGAAATAAGCTTCAAGTACATGGCTCATCATATCGACAATTCCATAAATCGTTTGATCCTTAGGAACTGAAAACGTATAAGCTGGATCAAGAATTGAAAATTTTGGGAAAGAATATGGACTAGCCCAGCCTACTTTCTGGTTAAGTTCCCAATTAGTAATTACGGAGTTTGCATTCATTTCAGAACCTGTGGCTGCTAAAGTTAAAACAGTCCCTAATGGTAATCCACCTGTTGGGCGTGCTTTTCTCGTAATAACATCCCAAATGTCCCCATCATATTTAGCTCCAACCACGATCGCTTTAGCGGCATCTATGACACTACCGCCACCTACAGCTAATACGAAGTCAATCTCTTCTTGGCGACATAAATCGATTCCCTTTTGTACAGTAGTAAGTCTCGGATTTGGTTCAACACCAGGTAATTCAACGATATGAGCATTTATTTTTTCAAGTTCATTAAGAACGTCATCATAAACACCATTTCGCTTAATACTTCCTCCACCATAAACAAGAAGTACACGAGTACCAAACCTTTTTACTTCTTTACTGAGTTGTTCGATCTGACCTTTACCAAAAATTAATTTTGTTGGGTTAACAAACGCAAATGATTGCATGTATATACAACTCCCTTCACCATTATTATTAACGAGAAACCTCTTCGTTGCAACAATCTAGATACGAAAAGATACTATTTAGTTCTTATTAGATATTTAACAGCAAAATCCTCTTAAACAACGGTTTAAATTTTTGTAATTTAGAAAGAAATTTGCTGAATGCATATTTCTATATAAAATACCTCATTCTAAAAAAAGAGCACAATCTTTATCAGTGCTACAAAAAATGACGGAGGTGGATGTTATGAGTGGCATTCAGCGTACAGCTTTAGTATTGGCAATCATTGGAGCTATCAACTGGGGTTTAATTGGTTTCTTCCGATTTGACCTGGTGGCTGCAATCTTTGGTGGTCAGGCAGCTGGTTTCTCCCGCTTTATTTATGCACTTGTTGGTTTAGCTGGACTTTATTGTATTTCCATTCTCTTTAAGCCTGATGAAGAGCTGGAAAGAAGTCCTCAACCAGAGCGTTAATATGTAAATGATTCCAAATTAATATTTATGGAAAAAAAAGAGAGACCTGTTTCCGAGCAGGTCTCTCCTTTTTGTTATTAGATTAACGCTTAGAGCGTTTGTTTAATTCTGCTTGAATTTCGTTAGATTGTTTTAACCAATCTTTTAGCTTATCTTCAAGCGTGTTGAAACCTTGAGTTGCACTTTGTTTTTCTTGCTTTCTACCGCCGCCTTGTGGACGAGCTGGACGAGCTGGACGCTCTTTTCTTTCTGGACGCTCTGGAGCCGGTTGAGTTGCACGAATAGATAAAGAAATCTTTTTCGTGTTCTCATCGATTGTTAATACCTTAACTTTCACCTCGTCTCCTACTGATAAAACTTCATTAATATCCTTAACGAAACCGTGGGCTACTTCAGAAATGTGAACTAGTCCTTGTGTGTTTTCATCTAATGCTACAAACGCACCAAACGCTTTAACACCAGTTACTTTACCTTCTACGATGCTACCTACTTCTAAATTTGCTACCATACAATATACAACTCCTAAATATTTTTTAACCTTCTTAGTCTAACATAACTTTAATATTAAATCAAAAATATTACTTTTTAGCCGACTGTTTCTTATCCTTTGAATAAACAGGTTTTGAATTTCGGTTTTGAGGACTTTGATCCTTTTTATAATCCGTTATTTTACCATATTGATATTGCTTTTCATGAAGTGTGATTTCAAAAGCTTGCGCCCACTTTTTTAATTTATTGATTTCGTGCTTTGTGATGATTGAAATAACAGTTCCTTCTTTCCCCATCCGTCCCGTTCGGCCTGCACGGTGTAAGTATCCTTCTTTCTCGTCAGTCAATTGGAGATTAATCACATGCGTAACATTTTGAATATCAATTCCACGAGCAGCAACATCCGTTGCCACTAGAATTTGAAGTTCTCCTTTACTGAACTTTTCCATTACATCGGCTCTTTGAAATTTGTCTTGCTCACTTGAAAGCGCGCCCGCTTTAACTCCATGATAATTAAGTTTATCAACAGTTTCCTTTACTCTTTCTAAGTTGTTAACAAATACCATCCCTCTTGAAATGTTTAAATTGCGGATCATTCCTCGAAGTTGCTCAATTTGTTGTCTTCTGTCACCGACAATAAATAAATGTTCGATCTTATTTTTGACTATACCCTCATCTACAGAAATGAAAACGGGGTCAGAGACCTTTTGAGAGAGGCGGTTCATCAGCTCTGGCGTCGCGGTTGCTGATGCAAAAATAAATTGGCAGTTTCCAGGCATTTTACGCTCTAACTGTACATAGTCTTCATTACTTTTTCTATCTAGAATTTGTCGATCGGCCTCATCAAAAACAACAGCTTGTACATGATGCATCTTTAATTTTGATTCAGCTAGTTCAATAATTCGACGCGGTGTCCCGACAACTAATTGCGGTTTTACCTTTTTTAATTTTTCTAACTGACGTTTGATGTTACCGCTGCCGATAAACGCTTCCACGTCATATGGCGTATCTTTTGTTAAATCTTTTACTTCTTGAAAAATTTGCATTGCCAACTCTTGTGTTGGTGCGACAATTAATGCTTGAAGATCCTTTTTCGTTTCATCGAGCTTCTCCAATAATGGGAGGACGAAAGCTAACGTTTTGCCACTGCCGGTTTGAGAATGGAGCACTACGTTTTTGCCTTCGATTATGGCTGGTATGCCCTGTTGTTGAATTTCTGTCGGTGCTTCTATTCCTTTAGCGTTTAAAACTTCTACATAGCGTTCGTTTAACCCTAAATCTAAAAATGTTTTACTCACAAATATCCCTCTATTCTATAATTAAAAACTTCTTATATTGTTCATATTGTTCAACATTCATTTGATGTAATACATTTAAAAAGGCTTCTTGATATGTACCTATCCCTTTTTCTTTGGATTGTTCATATGCGATTTCTCCTGCGATGCCATAAAAAGCTAATCCTTCAGCTAACGTTTGCACTTGATTTTCTTGTTTATTCACCGAGAGAAATGCACCTAATACTGCGCCAAGTAAACATCCTGTTCCAACCACTTTTGTCATCCACGGATGCCCATTTGCTATTTCATACGTTTGTTCACCGTCTGTAACAACGTCCGTTTCTCCTGTAATGACTGTAATTGTATTAAAAATTTCTTTTGCCTTTTTCGCTAAAACATCTTTCGGAAGTGTTGTTGAGCCATCGACACCCTTTATCATACCACTTTCACCTAGGAGAGCGGCAATTTCTCCACCATTTCCACGCAGGACATCAATGTTTATTGCGGAGAGAATTCGTTTAGTCGTCTCCGTTCGATAAGAGGTAGCACCCGCACCGACTGGATCTAAAATAACCGGAACACCTGCTTTGTTTGCGGCTTGTCCTGCTAATATCATCGCGTCCACTTGTTCATTATTTAATGTACCGATATTTAATAATAGTGCCCCAGCCATTTGAGCAAGATCTTGAACTTCTTCTTTCGCATAGGCCATGACGGGTGATGCTCCAATCGCAAGGAGTCCATTCGCAGTAAAATTCGTAACGACAACATTGGTCATACAATGTATCAGTGGCTGATCTACCTTTATTTTTTCAAAAATATACATAATTAACACCTCAATTAATTTATTTTACTGGATTTTGTATAAAGTCATAAATATCGGGGAATAACTGTTTACTACCATATAGTATTCCCCCTTTTAAGACAAGGTGTAAACGCCTTGTCTTTTTTTATTGTTTTGATTGTAATTGATAAATGTTGGGAATGTGTGAGTATGTTGAGATGAGTGTAGGTTGCACCGGTAATATTTCGATTTATTACAATGTTGTACATCATAACTCAGAGACTTCTTCTGGTTTTTGGAATAGCCTTGTTCTAAACTTCAACTTAGTATCCAATTTTTCCAGTTACAGGAATATTTCTGCTCTAAACCCCAACTTAGATTCTGTTTTTACCAGTTTCAGGGATATTTCTGTTCTAAACCTCAACTTAGGATCATTTTTTACCAGTTTAAGGGATATTTCTACTCTAAACCTCAACTTAGGATCATTTTTTACCAGTTTAAGGGATATTTCTGCTCTAAACTTCAACTTAGGTTCATTTTTTACCAGTTTCAGGGATATTTCTACTCTAAACCTCAACTTAGGTTCATTTTTTACCAGTTTCAGGGATATTTCTACTCTAAATCCCAACTTAGGGTCTGTTTTTACCAGTTTAAGGGATATTTCTGCTCTAAACTCCAACTTAGGTTCTGTTTTTACCAGCTATAGGAATATTTCTGATCTATACCCCAACTTAGGTTCATTTTTTACCAGTTACAAGTATATACCTGCTCTAAACTTCAATTTAGACCTTATTTTTACCAGTTTTCAGGAATTCACCTGCCCTAAACCTCAACTTAGACTCACTTTTTTCCATTTGTAAATTTTCACGAATATATTATGTACGGTGATGCAAAATCTATTAAAAAATGCTGTCCTTTAAAGCAATATTGCAAAATTAGCGTTAACTAACTGCTTATTGCTTCTAGGGACAGCATCTTGAAATAAACTATAGATTGTGTGAGCTTTAACAATGCTTTTCTAAAAATTGGCCAATTCGGCGGACAGATTCTTCTAGGTTTTCCATAGATGTGGCGTAAGAACAACGAATATGTCCTTCCCCGCCTGCACCAAAGACATCTCCAGGAACGACAGCCACTCGTTCCTCCAGAAGAAGCTTCTCTGCGAATTCTCCTGAGTCAAACCCTGTATTTCTTATCGAGGGAAACGCATAAAAAGCGCCGCCTGGTGTATGGCATGGCAAGCCAATTTCTGCAAACGATTTAACAACAAAATTACGACGTTGGTGGTAGCTTTGAACCATTTTCTTTACATCAACTAAGCCGTTTTGCAACGCTTCTAGCGCCCCATACTGTGCCGGTGTAGATGCACACATCATCGTGTATTGATGGATTTTTAACATCGCCGCTGTAATATCCTCTGGGGCGAGTGTAAAGCCTAATCTCCAGCCGGTCATGGCAAAAGATTTTGAAAAGCCTGAAATGACAACGGTACGTTCACGCATATCTGGCAGGCGAGCAATCGAATAATGACTCGTATCGTAAGAGAGCTCTGCATAGATTTCATCTGATAACACGAGTAAGTCATGCTTTTTAATAACATGAGAAATGAGTTCCAACTCCTCTTTTGTCATCACTGCACCTGTTGGGTTATTCGGAAAACATAGCATCACAAGTTTTGTTTTTGGTGTGATCGCTGCTTCTAATTGAGCAGGCGTTAATTTAAAAGAGTCTTCTTTCTTCGTTCCTACGGATATAGGAATCCCTCCTGCGAGAGAGACGATCGGTGCATACGAAACGAACGTCGGCTCAACAACTATGACTTCATCTCCGGGATCAACGAGCGAACGAATCGCAATATCAATGGCCTCACTTGCTCCAACCGTAACAAGTACTTCACTTGTAGGGCTATAATGAAGGGAGAATTCTTCACTCATATATTTTGAGATTTCTTCTCGAAGTTCTAGAAGTCCAGCATTCGCTGTATAGGCTGTAAATCCTCTTTCCATCGAAGAGAACGCAGCTTCACGAATTTTCCATGGTGTGACAAAATCTGGTTCCCCAACACCAAGAGAAATAATATTATCCATCGTCGATGCGAGATCAAAAAAACGTCGGATGCCTGACGGTTGAATAGACTGAACAGCTTTTGACAGACGTTGGTTAATACGTGTAGAATTCGTCATTACGGAGTCACCACAATTCTACGGTCTTCTTCACCGTCTTCAAACACAACCCCATCATGCTTATATTTTTTTAATTGAAAATGTGTTGTAGTTGAAATAACGGATTCGAGCGTCGATAATTTTTCCGAAACAAACCGCGCAATTTGAGACATACTTTTTCCTTCAATCACAACCGATAAATCATAAGCACCTGACATTAAATACAGCGCCTTTACTTCAGAAAAACGATATATTCGTTCTGCTACATCGTCAAAGCCTACTCCTCGTTGTGGCGTCACTTTCACATCAATCACTGCTGTTACATTTTCATGATCATGCACTTTACTCCAATCAATAACAGCCGAATAACTTAGAATCACTTTTTCTTTCTGCAGTTTCTTTAGAATATTTTCAACTTCTTCCTCACTTAAGTCCAACATTTTCGATAATGTATTTATACTTATACGGCCATTCTCTTCAATGATTTGGAGAATTTCTATTTCTTTACTATTCACCCGTATACTCCCCTTCCTATCTACTCGTTGTTTTGTATTTTTTATTTCGTCTATAATATCATATTAACTGTCATTAAGGACTTACTTTTCTAAAAATTCACGGAAGTTAATTCTTAGATTTGAAGGGACGTTTTTTTGATATATGACTTACTTTCTTAAGTTGGATTTTAATACGCAAATTTTTAATTATATATAATTTCTATGTAAACGGTAATTACGGAAAATGACAATCAGACTTTCGTCACCTCGTGGAAGGTCGTTAGTCTTCTATCCGATCAAAAAACTGCACGCCACCTTTTTTTGTCAAGATGACGTGCAGTTCGAACGTTCTATTTATTCATTAAAAAATTTCTTTTAAAAAGTCTTTGTCATGCGACAGCCAATGTTTCATCAGCTTTTGTGCGCCTTCTAGATCATGTAACTTCGCTTGTCCACACTGTTTTTCATTGGCCGCTGGAACTTCTGTTAGTTCGATCGAATAGTTCATCGTCTGCTCGAGAACATCGATAATATCCTCGACTGAAGGCGCACCACTTACAATTAAGTAGAAGCCTGTTTGACAACCCATTGGGGAAAGGTCAATAATATCAAAATGTTCATGCTCCTCGGCAAAGCGACGAATGTTCAATGCTAGCAAATGCTCTAACGTATGAATTGCTTCTGGGCGCATGGCTTGTTTGTTTGGCTGGCAAAATCGAATATCGAATTTATTAACAACACCGTCTGTTCCAACTTTGTGTGTACCACAAGGGCGAACGAATGGTGCTTTTACAATCGTATGATCGAGTTCAAAACTTTCAACTGTCGGCATAGATGATCACTCCTAAGAAATGGTCTTTTTCCAACAAGTATAATGGATTGATCAATCATTTGTCTAATAAATTCTGAAAATTACAATTGTAGGATCCGTATAGTAGCAACGTCACCCTTAACGAATATTATTGATCATTTTTATCACTCGGTTGATAACCGTTTAATTCAACCTTTTTAATCCCGTTTTGCTCAGCAAACATATAAACATCATCAGCATATGTATCTGGCTTGAATTTCGCTAGCTTCCAGCGCATCCCTTTAATTGGTTTGATGAGTACGTTCGGGACTCCTCGTAAGCTGATAAAATAAATTTCTTTCACTTCATCCGCTGTTGCCTCTTTTTTTACAATCACCAAGCCAAATAAAATAACACGATAGGTTAATGTGTTGCCTTTTATTTTAAATTCATAGGACAAAAAAAGTGCACATACAAAAATAACTAGAGCAATATAGGGTAAAAACATAATTCGTTCATTTAACATAAATAAATTTATAATTGTTAAAAAAATTAAGATCACCCATATCGTTTTTCCTTCTTTTGTGTGATAAATCTTCTCCAACGTTATTCCCTCCAGCTGTCAATTTTCATTATTATAGTACCATTTTTAGAGGTTGCTAGCACTTTTTCCTTTCATATTTTTGTCATTTCCTCTATAATATTTAGAGTACCGAAATATTTTCAACAAGAAGGTGTGTACCGTGACGATAGAAAAAAAGAATATTGTCATTATGTGGTTTGCTAACTTTCTCGTTGCTGCTAGTGCTACAATGGTTTTACCATTTTTATCGTTGTACATTAAAACATTAGGCGATTTTTCTGATGCATACGTTCAGCAATGGGCAGGTTACGTATTCGGTGTAACATTTCTCGTTGCCTTTTTATTTTCACCGATTTGGGGAAGATTTGGCGATAAGTACGGACGAAAAAAAATATTAGTAATTACATCAGCAGGTATTGGATTTAGTGTTCTATTAATGGGGTTTGTCACTTCCGTCACTGAATTGTTTATACTACGAGCTTTCATGGGAGTCGTGACCGGTTTTATACCAATGTCTGCCGCGTTAATCTCAGCACAATGTAAAAAGGAAACCGCTGGGCGAACACTCGGGACCTTGCAAACAGGAACGGTAAGCGGTGGTTTATGCGGACCGTTACTCGGTGGATTGCTAGCGGACACTGTAGGGTTCCAGTACACGTTTACGTTAACTGGTGCTGTTATCATTCTAGCTTCCTTGCTCGTATTATTTGGAATTAAAGAAGTAGTTTTTAAAGAACCAAACGAAGAGAAAAAAGTATATACGCGAAAAGAAGTCGTTATGCACATATTCAAAAGTCCGATTTTGATGTCGGTTATGTTGATTTCTCTTGTGATACAAGCAGCTAATTTCAGTATTCAACCACTATTAGCTCTCTACGTTCATGAATTAACCCGGACTGAGAATTTAGCTTTTCTTGCCGGCTTTGCTTTTTCAGTTACTGGGCTCGGAAATTTAGTTGCTACACGCAGATGGGGGTCTTTAGGAGACAAAATTGGCCACGGAAAAGTATTAATCATTTTGCTATTTACATCTGCCTTGTTTTTTATTCCGCAAGCACTCGTAACCGAACTATGGCAACTTATTATCCTACGTTTTCTATTCGGTCTTCAAATTGGCGGGCTACTTCCTTGTATGACGGCCTATATAAGGCAACTAGCACCTCTTTCCATTCAAGGCGAAGTGTTAGGCTATAATGTTAGCTTCCGATTTCTAGGAAATGTTATAGGGCCTGTAATGGGCGGCGTGATAGCTGCAGCGTTCGGGATTGGGATGGTATTCTATATTTCCGGTTTCCTTCTTGTCATTAGCGCGATCTTTTTATGGGTATCTGTCTCTCGCGAAAGCAAAAGGATTCAAGAAAAAGAACACATGTCAGCATAAAGTACGTTATTCAGATGCTGTAAAACTTTATAAAGGTTCAAAGAATGCTAGGGTGTCTTTAGTTATAAACTAAACTTACCTTAGCATTTTTTTATGGCGATACGTACGTCTAAAACAACAGGTTTAAGCAGCGTTATTTGGGGAATTTATAGTAAGGCAGGGATTATTTCTTACGTTGTTGAATTGTTATTAGACGACAATAGAACCGTTGTACATTGCAACTTTCCGAAGTAATGAATGAGATAGGATGAGCCTTATGAAACCAAATCGAATACCGCCGCTTTTGTTTTTTGGCGAATTATATGAACGACTAAAAAAAGACCCCATACAAGATTGGGCAGCACAGCTTGCCTTTTATTTTTTGCTATCGATTTTCCCACTTCTCATTTTTATCTTAGCGGTACTTCCTTACTTACCACTAGATGTTTCGCAGATCTATGATTTTGTTGAGGAGTACGCCCCTTATGAACTTGCTGATCTATTTATTACAACCGTTTTAGAACTTGTTGCTGAACCAAAAGGTGGATTACTTTCTTTCGGGATTATTGCGACGATCTGGTCGGCTTCGAATGGAATTAACGCTTTAATTCGGGCACTGAACAAATCTCATAACATTGAAGAAACGAGATCATTTATTAAAGTTAGACTCTTGTCTATTATTCTGATGCTTGGCTTAGTCATCGTTTTCATGGTCACTCTTGTCTTACCTGTCTTCGGTAAGTTAATTTTAGAGGCGATTGACTCGATCTTTCATATTACAGATCATGCGTTTATTTTGTGGAACCGGCTTCGCTGGGTCATTGGGATTGCCATTATGACGTTGGTTTTAGTCCTTTTATATATGATTGGTCCGAATCGAAAAATTGGGTTTAAAGATGCGATATACGGTGCGCTATTTGCCACCATTTCATGGCAGCTTATTTCACTAGGATTTTCCATTTATGTTATGAATTTTGCGAACTTCTCGGCAACCTATGGCAGTCTAGGAGGCGTTATCATTTTAATGTTTTGGTTCTTCCTAAGCGGATTAATTCTCGTCATTGGGGGAGAAATTAATGCTACTTTACAAAACCACCGCGCGAATTTAAGAACGAATAAGTGAGGTTGACACTCTTTAGTAGGTCGATAAGTGAGGGGCGGTAAAAAGATAGTGGTGAGGGAACATGGAGAAGAAGCTCTCCAATGCCAATTAGGTTGTTTTTTGTTGAAGGTCGAGGCGGTGGAAAAATTAGAGTGTTTAGTATTAAGCGGACTCAGAGGCCCTTATTTGACAGAGTTGCTCGGATTTTCTACTTTAGAGGACTCAGAAGCCCTTATTTGCCACAAAACATCAATAAACATGGCGAATCCACCGAAATAAAGGCCTCTCAGTCCGCTATCTAGTCAAATTTGGCACTTTTTAACGAAATAAGGGTCTCTCAGTCCGCTAATTTTCATCCTCGTGCGCTATGTAATTTTCTGCTCGTGCCACATGTAGTTTTACACTCATTCAACATGCAGTTTTCCGGTCTTGTAGCACACACATTTTTCCACTCCCTTCCACATGTAGTTTTCTCTTCATGTACCTTGCAGTTTTTCGGTCGTGGCACATATACTTACCGCCCCGTCACAACTCATTCGAATCACTCATACATTCAATGAAAACTAAAGAAACACCTCCAAACAGTATTAGGGTGTTTCTTCTTCATGGTATTTATTTTGTGACAGCAACTTGAAGTGTTGCTTGTTCTTCTTCAATTTCATCATTGAGATGGTAGAACACTTTAGCAAACCAGGCAATCGTAATCGTAATAATCGAAAGAATTCCTAGCAGCGTGAACAAAGCCGTTAAACTGTACATTTCAGCGAAAAATCCTCCAAATGCTGCACCGACTGGCATTCCCGACTGAGCAAGTAATGTACGAACCGCAAATACACGGCCACGGATTTCATCAGGCACTCGTTTTTGATAGAATGTCGTGTTGTTAATCGTGAAAACCATTGCAAAAAATCCTGAGAACATTACAACGATTAACGCCATCCAATACGATGTTACCCAACCAAGAAGAGCAAGTAACACCCCACCCATCCATAAGCTGCCTAACATAACACGGCGAAGGTTTTTCGGTTGATTAAACGTTCCTGTTACGAGCGAGCCTAATAACATTCCTAAAGGAAAGGCTGACATAAACAAACCGTACTGAAATTCATTACCACCAAGATGGTCAAGAACAAAAGGAAGGAACATCGGCATTGCCGCTCCAGAGCTAAAGTTAGAAATCATCAGCAAGATGCCAATCCAAAATAATACGGGATATAATCGATAAAACTTAAGACCAGCTTTAAACTGTACAAACCATGTTTCTTTTTTCTCACTAGCTGCTTTCTTCTTGGCACTTGGAATAAATAATAAGACAAATCCTGATACAGCCATACAAAAAACTAAGAAAGAAAGGACAGGAACAACCCCTAACACTGACATCAATAACCCGCCAAGAGCAGGACCAATTAACATCATGAGCTGCATCGTTCCTTCTAAAAAGGAATTTCCTTTCATTAACTTATCTTTCGGTAAAATTTGAGCCACATAAGCCATACTCGTTGGCCGGAAAAGTGGTTCTGCTACACCTAAAGTCGCTGCAACGATGTACAAATGCCATACATTTAGTAACCCTAGTGGATATAAAATAAGCGGTACTAAGAAAACGGCTGCACGAACCCACTCAGATAAAATCATAATCTTTTTACGATCAAATCGGTCTAAATAAGGTCCTGCTAAAAGAGTTGTTAATAGTGATGGAACCATAAACGTAATCCAAATACTTCCCATCGCCATCTTTGAACCTGATAATTCATAGACAAGCCACGAAATGATGAATGTAGCAAACGTTCCGCCCAGAGCAGAGGAAGCCTGAGCGATCCAAACAGCTGAAAACGCACGGTTTTTAAATAAGTCTCCCATTTTTTCGCCTTCCTTTTATTCAAATCATTTACAATCTATTTTTCTTTAAAAACTTAATTTCATCGGCAAACCCGATCCTATGCTTAATTCTTTTGATCACTATCTAAAAAAAAACGACTAAGCAATTGTTCCATTCCCCTGTAGCCTTCTTTTCGAAAGCGATAATGATGTTGCTGGTTTTCAGAAAGAACTAGACTTAGTAACCCTGATGAGCGAAGAACTATTAAATGGTGGTGAACTGTACTTTTCGCTAACCCTATAAATTTTTGGATATCAGAGAATGTTCGATCCCCTTGCGCTAAATATTTTAATATCTTCATACGATTTTCATCGCTCAAAGCCCGTATCGTTCGCATTAACTCAATTGGCGGACTTCCTTCTTCTACGGGTTTGGCATCTACCGGATAAAAGTAGATATACTGATCAATGGTTTTTTCATGCAAGATCGTTGGCGAGTAATGATATTGCGGAATTAATAAAGCGTCTCGAACACTTTCTTTCGGCGGAATGACCCCATTTGTCAGCTTTTCAACAAGCTGTGAAGCATCCAACTGTTGTTGTAGAGCAAATCCTTTTTTGACACTCTCCCTTAAATTGTTCAGGATCTGGTCATCGAACGTTGCAAAATAAGCGTCATACCACTCTCGTAGAAGCGGGATTACATCTTTTACATTTGGAGGAATTTGATCTTTAAATTCAGTACATTCATAAGCTGGTGTAATTAATTCTTTCATTTCTTCCTGCTCTATCTGACTGAGAAGCTCTAAGATGTCGTCTTGCTCATCAAACGATTGTGACAACAAGTAATATTGAATAACTGCAACTTTTATTTTTGTTTCCTTTTTCTTCACTTCCTCCTGAAATTCGGAACTGAGGTTGGATTTCACATCGTTGACCCAACTAAGCCCAAGATCGGTTCTTTTTTGTCCTCCTTTATCGGAAAAGACGTAGAAACTTGTGAAAAATTCATAGATTGGATGAAACATAATGGTTACTTTCATTCTGTTCGACTCCGATCGAATTATTTATAGTTCGATTATATTCGAACAGTTTGTTTTTAGCAATAACCTTTTGTAAAATATTTCAATAAATAGGCGCAAAATCACAGCTAGTGTTCAATACAAAAATAACCCTACCCTAATAGGGAAAATCGTATTTGATACACTAGCTAAAGAAATTTCCACCCGTACAATTGACACACACGTCAACAAAAAAAATAGCCGCTACTAGTAGCAACTATTTGGTCATCCAGAAACACTGGGTTCAGTAAGAATTTTTAATTGGCGATGCCTTCCATTAAGTACAAATTCAATAAGTTTGCAATTTCTTCTTTAGGGATTTTTTTATTTTTTAATCCCCATGTATGGGCTAGCGAAATATACATTTTTAAGATGAGAAAAGCCGTTATTTTAGGATCACAAGGTTTTAATTGATCTTTATCCAACGCATAAACAATTTCTCTTTCAATAAACGAGATAATTTCCTCTTCTAGTACAGCAATTGCATCTATACAAGCAGGAGTACCAAATTCCTTTACTTCTTGGAACAGTTTTATAACTAAAGTATGAGTTTCACGGTAATCAAGAATACGTAACATGGCTCGATGTAAGTTAATAGAGAAAGACTGTTCATGATCAATCTCTTCGTTTGCCACTTGTTTCATTTCTCTTGCAAGGTCATTAATAATCTCTTGAAATAATTCCTCTTTCGTTGCAAAGAAAGTATAAATGGTTGCTTTACCTACCCTTGCAATTTTCGCTACTTGATCCATCGTTGTCGCTTTATACCCGAATAATGAAAATGATTTTGTTGCTGCTTGAATTATTACTTTCTTTTTATCTTTCGCCACGGTTTCCCCTCCACACCCTGACCTAAGAACAAAACTAGTCTTAAGCTGTCTATTTTCTTTGGTTAAAATATACTTTTTACTCTATTTTACAATATAGACGAAATGTTAGGTAAAAAAGTTTCAAGGAAATGTTGGAATTATAGTACAAGAAAAGTGTAAGGCTCATGTTACCCGTATAGCTCTGACCTATCGCACATGTACTTGTAAACAACTTAGAGACTAAAAAAGTGCCAACACCCTACTTTTGCTGAAATATCCAGCAACCTTTTTCGTAGGATGTTGACACATTACTTTTTTATTATGGTTGGTAATGAATTGGAGAACCTGGTCCTAAGTCGATACCGAAAGTCATCCAAACAATTAGCATGATTACCCACACAATCGAGAAGACAATCGAGTATGGGAGCATGGTCGAAATTAATGTTCCAATCCCCACCTTCTTGTCATACTTTTGTGCAAAAGCAATAACAATGGCAAAGTATGGCATAAGTGGAGAAATTACATTCGTAGTTGAATCCGCAATACGATATGCCAACTGTGTTAATTCAGGGGAATACCCTAAATTCATCATCATCGGGACAAATACCGGAGCCATAATCGCCCATTTTGCAGAAGCACTTCCGATAAATAAGTTAATGACACCAGCTACAAATATAAACGTTAAAATTAACGGTAATCCTGTAAACCCTGTTGTTTCCAGGAATTCTGCACCTGAAATCGCTAGAATTAATCCAAGGTTTGTTTCATTAAAGTACGCCACAAATTGTGCAGCAGCAAACGCTAATACGATATACGACCCCATTGTCGCCATCGTGTCAGAAAGCTGATCTGCCACGTCTTTGTCACTTTGAATTGATTTCGTAATTTTCCCGTAAACAAAACCAGGAATAAAGAACATGATTAAAATGACGGGTACAAGTGAAGCGAAGAATGGTGAGTTAATCACCTCTCCATTTTCACCACGTAACGGCCCCCACTCTGGAGCGATTAATAGTGCAATTGCAACACCTGTTACAATAAATGATACAAGCGCTCCAATTAATCCTTTTTTCTCTACAGATGAAATTCCATTTACGGTTTCGGTAATACCGCCCTCGTATTTTCCTAAGCGCGGTTCTACAATTTTATCAGTAACGAGTGTACCAACAATCGTTAGCATAAACACACTGGCAATCATGAAGTACCAGTTCATCGCGTAGTTCATCGCTGCCGCATACTCTGGATTTAATACAGCTGCAGCTTCTTGAGTCAGACCACCTAATAATGGATCGAGCGATGTTAATAATAGATTGGCACTAAATCCGGCTGATACACCAGCAAATGCCGCAGCTAAACCAGCTAAAGGATGTCGGCCGAGTCCAGCAAATAGGACGGCTCCAAGTGGTGTTAGTACAACGTAACCTGCATCGGCAGCCATACTTGACATAATCCCACCGAATACAAGAGCTGCTGTAATTAGTTGCTTAGGAACCGAAGTAACTAATGCACGCAACGCCGCACTAATTAAACCGGAACGTTCTGCAATACCAATCCCTAGCATAGTGACAAGCACAGTACCTAACGGTGCAAAACCTGTGAAGTTAGCAACCGCACTTGTGAACATATATTGAATTCCTTCAGCGCTCATTAAATTTTTGACTTCTAGTACTTCCCCTTCATTTGCAGGGTGTTCTACTGAAAGACCAATGGCTGAAAGAAGTCCTGAAAGTAAAATAACAGAAAAAGCAAAAATAGCAAATAGCGTAACAGGATGAGGTAATTTATTACCGACCCGTTCAATCACATCAAGCGACTGATAAACAACGCCTTTCTTTTTGTCTCTCATGCTTGACCTCCTTTAAGTCTATTAGAAAATTATTATATTACAAACACAGTTTCTTATTATATACAATATAGAGATAGGATTAAAGGCAATTATCAAAATTCAGTATTTTTAATTTTTTCCTTTTTATCCCTATATTTTCCCTAATTATAAAACCTTTGTATGTTTACTAAATAATTACAACCTAATAACCCCTCCACCTAAAAGAAGTATTAGTCATCAAAAAAATTCACCTTCCATATTCATGTTTCACCCATTTTGGTTGTAAATAGTAAAAAATTCCGTTAAAACTCTTGTTTTCATGTATATTTATTAAAAAAACGGCAACGATGATAGCAACTAAGTAAAATTAGTAGATTTGGGAGGGTAAATTATGAATAAAACTGAACTAATCAATGCGGTTGCCGAGCACTCTGAGTTAACGAAAAAAGATGTTTCAACTTGTGTCAATTCACTATTTGAAGTTATTTCTGATACACTAGCAAAAGGTGAAAGTATACAAATTATCGGTTTTGGTAACTTTGAAGTACGCGAACGCGCTGCCAGAAAAGGTAGAAACCCACAAACGGGTGAGGAAATCGAAATCGCCGCTAGTAAAACACCTGCATTTAAAGCAGGAAAGCAATTAAAAGACGCAGTTAAATAAACAACCATAATGATCTAAGTTAAATATTTTACTGTTAAGCGAATTCGAACAGCTGGAGCAAGACTTAGGTGAACAGACTCAATATAAATTAACACACGAAAAGCGGAAGACGCCTGCTTATCGGCGACAAGCGCTGGAGGACCAGCGATACGTGTCCTGTCTTTGGACACGTTTGATGGACCGAAGCGACCTCGAGCCGATGGCGTCTGCAGCTAGACACACGAAAAGCGGAAGCGCCCGTTTAGCGGCGCTTCCAAAAAAAGAAAAGGCCGCACTTGTGCGGCCTTTTCTTTTTAATTAATTCCATTATTCAGCGTAGTACATAACAGCAATTGCACCTGGTCCTGTATGTGTACTTATAATCGGAGTCGTAAAGGCAATGTTTATTTTATCTTCAACAACACCATCATTCATAAATGATGTCTTGATTTGATTGGCAAGCGACTCGGTATCCGCATGCGCAATTCCAATCGATTTTACCGTCTTCCCATTCATTTCTTCTTTGAACTGTCCTTGAACATATTTAATTAACTGTGAATACGTTCTTACCTTAGTCACTGGCGTATAGACACCGTCTGCTAATGAAGCGATTGGCTTAATTTTTAACAATGAACCGATTAATGCCTTTCCTCTGCCGATACGTCCGCCTTTCACTAAATAGTCTAACGTATCTACCATGATATAGAGTGATGTATTTGACCTAACTTCCTCTAAACGTTGTAAGATTTCTTCTTTACTTTTGCCTTCTTTTGCCATTTTTGCTGCTTCAATGACTTGAAAAGACAAAGCGGCTGAAATAAACTTCGAATCTACAACGGTAACTGGAACATCAACTAGACCTGCAGCCGTTTCAGCCGCAGCAACTGTTCCACTCATACCAGATGTCATATGGATTGAAATAATTTCACTACCGTCTTCTCCAAGGCGATTATATGTATCTACAAAAGTACCGACAGCCGGTTGAGATGTTTTAGGGATTTCTTCAACTTGTGTTAACTTTTCAATGTATTCTTGAGACGTAATATCAACACCATCTAAATAAGATTTCCCCTCAATTGTTACAGATAACGGAACGATCTCGACATTTAAATCCTTTAATTGCTCATAGAAATCAACAGTTGAATCAGTTACAATTTTTATCTTTGTCATACTAGCCCCTTCTTACTCTTTAAAATAATAGTTTATCAATAAAAATAGATATTACATCAAGCTTAATGGTCAATTAAATACTTGTAAAGAGTATAGTCAAAAATGACTAATACTTTTCCTATTTAAATTCTTGTAATTTTAAAAATTTTGATTGACACTTCCCTTAACATTAAATATCATATTGTTAACCAAAACAATTCATGAGGTGAACAATATGTCTACAACGTCAAAATTTAAAACAAAAGATTTAGTCATGGTTCCATTATTCGTAGCACTGATGGCGATCGGAGCTAACTTAACTTCATTTTTAGTGATCGGCGGTGTTCCAATTACCCTTCAGTCAATCACTGCTATTATGGCTGGTGCCTTATTAGGTAGTAAGTTAGGTGCTATTTCGATGACCGTTTATATGCTAGTCGGCTTAGTAGGTGCGCCTGTTTTTGCTCAATTTAAGGGCGGATTAAGTACACTCGTTTCACCAACCTTTGGATTTATATTAACTTTTATTCTAATGGCCTATGTCACAGGAAAAATTGTAGAAAAAGCTAGTGTAGCCTCTCTAAAAACATTTTTAATTGCAGGTTATACAGGCTTAGCAATTAACTATATTCTTGGTACAAACTATATGTACTTCGCATTTACTACGATCGCTCAAGCTCCAGAGGGCTTCACTTACGGAATGGCATGGGCATGGATGGTTGCCCCTCTCATTAAAGACATTATCGTTACAGCTATCGGCGCAATTATTTGCGAACGAGTCTACAATGCCACTCGCAAAAACGCAAGAAGCTATAACGCAGCATCCTAAAAGCTGCGTTATAGAAATAGGTGCCAGGCACCATTAACACTGTACCGTATCACAGTGTTGATGGTGCCTGGCACCGTTATAAGAATGAATAAGAAAAAGACCCCCGATTTCCCGAGCGCCTTCTCTGAGAAGGAATTTTTTAAAGAGAAAATTTTGGCGTCTTCTACTTTAAATATCCACATACTTTTATTGTGTTTATGAAACATTTTCTCCATCTTCTATTTTAAAAGAGTCTAACAAATACCCATTTTCATCCTTCACAAAAGTAAAAGTGACAGATAACACATCATTTGCGGGATAGCCGTATCGAGCATACTGGTGCGCAGAACCGCCGTATTCTTCTTCATCGTAAAACTCAATGTAGACATTTTCTCCTGTCACAATAATGGTATCCCCTTGTTCTTCAAATACTAGCTCGTCTTCTGGTAATAAACGAAGACCTGGATTTAAGATGGTTTTTCTCACCGTTTCATAGTAACCATTTGTTAGATTAGTTGTAGAATTATAAACATTAGATTCCTGAATATACGTTTGAAATGGCTGCTTGTACACTAAAACCTCATCGTCTTCTTCAAAAATGCGATCCACCATATAAAGAAGACCATCTTCTGTTACTTTTGTGTCTAGTAATTTTTTAATTTCATCGAACGTATGAAACTGTTCATTGTAAAACATCTCTCCATACGGACTATGATTTTGAAAGAGCTTCGTAGAGGTGTTAAAAATATCATTTAAGTGATAAATAATTTCTCTTTCATCAAAAGTAGAACAACCGCTTAAAATGAGAAAAACTAAGCCTATACTAACCATTTTCAATCTATACTTCATACACATTCCCCTAACACATCCATACTAAATATATAGACGTATTTACCCTGTATAAAGTTTCATTAATCTATCATTTTTTTGGAAAAAATAAAAAATTATAAAATCATAGCAGCAACCCAACCTAAAATGAGCAACGGAATATTAAAATGGATAAATGTTGGAACACAAGTATCCCAAATGTGATCATGTTGCCCGTCTGCATTTAATCCTGCAGTTGGTCCAAGCGTACTATCAGATGCTGGTGCTCCAGCATCTCCTAATGCTCCAGCTGTACCAATTAAAGCAATGATGGCAAGTGGACTAAACCCTACTGCCACACCTAGAGGAACAAAAATAGCTGCAATAATCGGAATCGTTGAGAAGGATGAACCAATTCCCATCGTAATGAATAAGCCTACAAGAAGCATTAGTAATGCGGCCAATGCTTGGTTATGGCCAATGACACCTGCCACTTGTTCAACAAGCAGGTCCACATGCCCCGTTTCCCTAATAACGGCTGCAAATCCTGATGCAGACAGCATAACAAATCCAATAAAGGCCATCATTTTCATACCATTAGTAACGAGTTCATCTGACTCTTTCCATTTTATCGTTCCACTTAAATAAATGACTACTAACCCTGCTAGAGCGGAAATGATCATTGATTTCGTAAGAATTTGGACAACTAATGTAACAAGGATTGCAATAATAGCAAAAACAATCGAGCGTTTCGTATAGTTTTTATCCAAGCTTGTCTCACTAGTCATTAACTCTTTCGTTTCATAGTTTCGTTGTTTTCGATAAGTGATAAACACAGCAACAAATAACCCGATCAATAAACCAGCGACAGGTAACAATAATGCTGTTGGTATATCCGATCGATTAATCACAAGTCCACTTTCAGCTATATTCGCTTCGAGAATATCGTGATAAATCGCACCAAATCCATATGGTAGCAATATATAAGGTGCTGTTAATCCAAAGGTAATGATCGTTGCAATTGCACGACGATCAACTGCTAGTTCATTTAAAATCTTCAAGATTGGCGGGATTAAAATAGGGATAAACGCTATATGAATTGGGACAACGTTTTGTGAAAAGCATGAAATAGTAAGTATAAGAATAAAAATTAATGCCTTTGATAATGCTTTTTTCCGACTGTCTCCCTCTCTTCCTACGACAGCTATTGCCATTTTTACAATAACATCAGGTAACCCTGTTCGACTGATAGCAATAGCAAAACCACCGAGTAACGCATAACTTAGTGCTACATTTGCACTGCCCCCGAGACCATTTGTAAACACATCAATTGTTTCGGTTAAACCTAAACCTCCAAGTAGTCCACCTGCCAATGCACCAAGAACAAGGGCAATAACTACGTGAACTCTAGCTAAGCTTAGCACTAACATAATAAGAACAGCGATGATCACTGCGTTCATAATAAATCCTCCTTAACGACCACAAAAACACTTTAGTGTATTAAATAATTAACATGCTAAAGACTATCATTTCTCGTCCACTGAAGTCAATGTAATATTTTACTAGAAAAGTATCAAACACTCAGAGTGTTGTTTTGTAATTCGGAGTTTTTATTAAGTTTCGTAGTTTTATTTTCAAGTTTGTCAATTTTATTTTCAAGTTTGTCAGGTTTATTTTTAACTTTGTCAATTTTATTTTCAACTTATGGTCACTTATCGATTTCTCAACACCATTTGATCAAATCCGACTACTTGTTTATTCCGCTCACTCACTACTACGCAAAAAAAGACTGACATGCCAGCCTTGAACAATCGCTTGTTCAAAGTGACATAGTCAGTCTCCTTGCTGTTCTTATTTCACATTACTGCGCTGCTTCAATTTCAGCTTGTAGCATTTCTAAAATCATCTTGCCGTCTTCGTCAACCACTTCGTTTACAAAATACTCACGAACTGGCTCTGCTAAAGCTCTGAATGCATCTCTTTCCGCTTCTGTTAGCTCAATTACTTCTGTTGGATGCGTTTCATTATCAACGATAGAGTCTAATAGCTCCTCATTTAACTGTGCTTGAAGGTCAAATCCTACCGGACGCATTTCTTCCACTGTCTCATCAATCATGTTACGGATATCTTCAGGTAAACCATTATAGAAGTCTGGGTTTACTGTTGTCATCGCAACGTAAATATTATGTCTTGAAATCGTCATATGGCTTTGTACTTCATGGAATGAAGCATCTTCAATAAAGAAGATTGGGTTTTCTTGACCATCAACTACTCCACGATCTAATGAAGTATAAAGTTCTCCCCAGCTCATTGGCGTTGGATCTGCACCATAGGCTTGATACGAACGAACAATTAGTGGAGATTCCTGTGTTCTCATTTTAAAACCATTGAAATCTTCTGGTGTACGTAACTCACGGTTACCTGTCCACTGCATCGCACCTTCTGTCCAGAATGCAAGCGGCTTAATATTATGTTCTTCATACTTGTTTGCTAAATGAACGTTTAACGCTTCACTTGTATCTAAAATATGTTGGTTTAACTCCATATCATCTGTAAATAAAAATTGCAGTGCAAAAAGTTGTCCTTCATCAACCATTGTTCCTGTAAAACCTGGAGATACAATAGCAAATTCAACAATTCCACTTTGAAGCTGCTCCACTTGGTTTACTTCATCTCCAAGTCCGCCAAATTCAAAGACTTCAATGTTAATATCACCGTCTGATTTTTCATGTAGACGCTCGGCAAACTCTCTTGCATATTCATATTGAACTTGACCTTCCATCTCTTCTGTTACAAAAGTCCAATTGTATGTGCCTTCACCGCTTGCGCCTTCACTTCCACATGCAGCAAGGATCATACTGACCATAATAGCTAACGTTAGTAACATGACTTTTTTTTGTTTAAAAAACATCAAATACCCCCTGTTTTTTTATATGAAACTCTCTTTTTCAAATCATCCTTACATGAAGTAACGATAGAAAAGAGAAATTTCTTCAAATAATATAATTAATATGGATGCAATTAATAGCATGACAATATACGGCGGTGTTCCCCGTATGACATCTAAATACGATTTGTTAAAGACCGCACTGGCGGTAAATATATCGACTCCAAACGGCGGTGTTGCCGAACCTAATGCTGCCTGGAACGTAATGACGACACCTAAATGAATCGGGTCGACACCAGCTTGAATAGCGATTGGGTAAAAGATTGGCGTTAAAATTAAAATAACTACAATCGGATCGACAAACATACAGCCAATAAAGAAGAAAATCGCAACAATGAATAAAACCGTAAGTGCTGATGGGTCCCCACCCATAACGTTATTTGCTACCATTTGCGGAATACGAGCATAAGAAATGACATATGAAAATGCTTGACCGCCGGCAACTAGAATAAAGACTGCCGATGTAACCAATCCAGTCGATAACGCAATTTTTGGGAGTTCAGTAATTTTTATCGTTCTAAAAATAATGACTTCTAAGACTAGTGCATATAAAACCGAGATCGCAGCCGCTTCTGTCGGGCTAAAAACCCCTGAGTAAATCCCCCCGATAATGATGACTGGAAACCCGAGCGGGAGTAATGCTTTACGCGTAAACACTAATCGCTCTTTCCATGTCGCTTTCGGGACCATTGGGATATTTTTTATCCGCGCATAAATGTAGCTGTACACCGCAAACATTGTAAAAACTAAAATCGCTGGACCAATTCCAGCCATAAAGAGCTCACTAACAGAAGCTCGTGGTGCAGCAAGTGCGTAAATAATCATTGCAATACTCGGTGGTACTAATAAGGCAAGGTCACTCGCATTGATAATAAGAGCAATGGCATTGGAGTCCTTATAGCCTACCGAGCGTAACCGTTCGCGCATTGGCTTACCGATAGCAACAACCGTCGCCTGAGTTGAACCTGAAATCGATCCGAATAATGTACAAGCCGCTGCGGTAGTAATCGCATAACCGCCTCTAAGGTGTCCGATAAAAGAACCGACAAAATCTAATAGCCGTTTCGATGTTTTTCCGGTAGACATGATGTCTGCTGCAAAGATAAACAGCGGAACCGCTAATAGAACGTAAGGAGATATTCCTTGGATCATTTGTTGTATGAGAAATATCGGATCGATGTTCGGAATAAATATTATGACAACGATAAGGGGTGCAGCAATTAAAGGAATTAACATCGGAAAACCTAGCACTAAAAATATAACCATTAACGTCAGTAAAGTTGCTACCATAGTTGTCCCTCTCTATTCATTTTTTTTCATAGATTTAGAGGATAAAAGAAAACTCAGTTTTCAGAGTAATCCTTTTTCTCCGTTGCTAAATACACCTCTTTTTCTTTAATGTTAATCCACATATTTCTTAAAAATTGAATTCCACCCAACGTTAGACCAAGGGGGATAAAAGTAAGCAGGATCCATACTGGAATTTGCAAGGCCATCGTGACTCTTCCTCTTTCCATTACGGTATACATATATCCATAGGCATAATAAGCAAGTACAAATAAAATAATAGCTGTTACAGCTGGAATGAATATCGCGAGTGCTTTCCTAATTTTGGGCGGTGCTACGTCAAAAAATGCAGACATACTAATGTGTCGACCTTTTCTTGCAGCGTAACTGATCCCCATAAATGTCGCAAGGATAACCGCAAACTCACTAATCTCACCTGCAAAAGCCCAGCTTTTCCCTGTAATAGCACGGCTTAATACATTACCGGCAACCATGACAGCAATGAGAATGACCGAATAACTTAAGATCCATTCTTCGACCTTCATTATTCCACGGTCAAACTTTTGAATGATATTCAAATAGTTTAGCCTCCTCGTTTATGTATTCTAAGTTGTCTGAAAACACGACATACATTAATGATACTGGGATTATTTTTCCAACTCAACTGGCTTATATAGGCGTGTGTCTTGATTGTTCACGATATATTCACTTGAAGTACACTGACCCATATCATATATACATATCCTCTTCTCTCCTTACATATCTGTCTAAATACTCCCAAATAGGTGAATTTGTGAAAATGAAAGAAGAAGAGGAAGAAGAAATGGAAGAAAATACAAAAAGCAAATGTGGTGGAAAGGAACGAAAAGGAAGAATTGAACAAAAAAACGGTACCAGGTACCTTTAGTGCAATAGCGCATTAAAGGTACCTGGTACCGAAAAAATTATTCGAACTGTTCTGCGAGGTTAGCTAGTGTGCGGGCCATCGCTCCTGTTCCGCCTTTTGGACCGGTTTCTGTACCTTTAGACGTCCACGCAGTTCCAGCGATATCAAGGTGTACCCAAGGTGTATCCCCTGCAAATTCACCTACGAATAAACCTGCTGTAATACTGCCGCCTGGACGGCCCGGGGAATTATTCAAGTCAGCAACATCACTTGTTTTCAGCATTTTACGGTACGGTTCAAAGCTTGGTAATCTCCATACCCATTCTCCTGACTCGTAAGCAGAGTACAAGAGTTTTTCCATGAACTCTTCGTTATTTGTAACCGCACCTGTCGTATATTCACCTAAAGCAATAATCACTGCTCCTGTTAATGTAGCAACATCGACAATATAGTCCGCTCCTAAATGCTTCGCATATGTAACACCATCAGCTAAGATCAAACGGCCTTCTGCATCTGTATTTCTAACTTCAATCGTTTTTCCACTTAATGATGTAATCACATCACCTGGCTTCATTGCTAGTCCATTCAATAAATTTTCAGTTGATGGAATGACCGCTAACACGTTGGCTTCCGGTTTCATTTGACCAATAATCTCCATGGCACCAAGTACTGCTGCAGCACCACCCATATCCATCTTCATTTCATGCATATTTAAACTCGGTTTAATACTGATTCCAC
Organism: Alkalihalobacterium sp. TH-98; assembly: GCF_057473385.1. Classification (NCBI taxonomy): domain Bacteria; kingdom Bacillati; phylum Bacillota; class Bacilli; order Caryophanales; family Bacillaceae; genus Alkalihalobacterium; species Alkalihalobacterium sp. TH-98. Next base: position 152,799 of record NZ_JBYCKM010000004.1, read on the forward strand.
CTGAATCAAACGTAAGCCCTTTTCCTACAAACGCTAAAACATCGTTCCACTCTTTTTTTCCTTGATATTTTAACACGATCATTTTCGGTGGTTGTTCTGTTCCTTGTGCCACTGCAAGAAGTGCACCCATTCCAAGTTTTTCCATATCCTCTCGTTCTAGAATATCAACTTCCATTCCGTAACGCTCTGCAATGTCCTTCGCTGTTTGAGCTAGGTCTGTTGGTGTCATTAAATTTCCTGGTGTGTTTACTAACGCACGGGCTAAGTTTGTACCACTTCCATAAACTTTCCCTGCTTGTAACTCTTCTAGCAATGACTGTTCTTCTTCATTAGTAAAAAGAGTGACACCTTCTAATTTCTTTTCAACTACATTACTTTTTTCTTTGTAATCAGCGACTTTGTAACTTGTAAGTTCAATTGCTTCACCGAGAAGGTAACTCAGTTGCTCATAATCTTCTTCTCCATTTGAAAATGAGTCTAAAATAATTCCTGCACGTTGTAATTGATCGCCATGAAGCGCTTTACTTAGTGAAGCAAAAACACTGCGAAGCTGCTCACCATTGGCTTCAGCCTTCTTACCAACACCAACGACATACACTTTTTTAGCCTTCAACTGACCTAATGTATGAAAAGAAAAGATCTCCTTTGCCTTTCCATTAAAACGGTTGTCTTTAAGCATTTGCTTCAAATTTCCACCTAATGCAGTATCGATTTCTTCTACTATTCCAGAATTATTTTTTTCACCTTCATACAATCCAATAAAAAGACCTTCTACTTCTTCATTTTTCCAATCATTCAATGCCTTAATGTTAAACATCGTTTTCCCCCTTTTTCGGTTTCTTTTATTATAACGATAAGTTCCCATTATTTCGAGTATCGAATTTCTGTTTTAATCATGCAGAAATAGTGCGAGTTGAGGAAGATTTGGAAGCTCATTCACTTGTTCATACAGGACGCGTTCGATGTCCTGTGGTATAATGGACAAGCACCTTTTTATAAAATGGTCAATTTCTTCCAAGTCGACTCCCCAATAAAATGGTCGGTATGGTTGAATATAGTGGAGTCCGGCAGACATCATCAGTCTTGCTCCCTTCACATTTCCGTACTCATAATGATAAATGGCAACCGTCATTTGTAACATTCCTTTGAGAAAGTAATTACTTTTATCTGTCATCCAGATTTCTTCTAGTAAGTCATGGCAGGTATAGTAGTCACCTTCATTGAATTTAATAAAAAACTCATAGTATTCCATTGGATATAATACCGAATCACCCATTCCAAATCACCTCATTACATGTTACAAATTTAAAAGAATCGGGAATAGAAAGTATGTCAGCCCACTGAAAACATAAACTAAGTATGATCCTTATTGCAAATCATATGTCGCAATTATTTTCTTTTATATAGAAAGGACGAATATCGAACAATGGATATTTTTCAAAATTTCCCTTTATGGGCAGCACTCATAGCGATCGGTTTCGCACAATTTATAAAAGTACCGCTAGCCTTCATACCAACACGAAAATTCGATTGGAGACTTCTTACAAGTACAGGGGGAATGCCTAGTTCTCACTCAGCCGCTGTTACTGCTTTATCAACAGCATTAGCCATTGAAGAAGGTTTAAACTCACCTCTTTTTGCTATAGCGGCGATCTTCGGAATTATTGTTATGTTTGATGCCACAGGGATTAGAAGACACGCAGGCTATCATGCGACGGTCCTCAATCAACTTGTTGCTGATTTTAATAAATTAGTTCATGAAGTAAAGTCTTGGCCAAAAATGCAAGAAGAAGAAAAAAGAGAAGAATTAAAAGAACTATTAGGCCATCAGCCGATCGAGGTATTTTTTGGTGGATTATTAGGAATTGTCTTAACACTTTTCCTTCATACAATGTTATATTAGATGTAAAATTGATGACTCCAAAGTTATGCTCTTGAGTCATCTTTCTTTTTGTCTAGGTTTAGTTGTTTTCACTATTGTTTCGTTTCAGCCTCATGCAAAACAAATATAAACATTCTATTAAAAGAGAAGAAATAACAAGGAGAGGAACAAATATGCGCATTATTTCTATTTGTCCAAGTAACACTGAATTACTTGGCTATTTAGGTCTTGAAGACCAACTCATTGCTATTGATGATTATTCAGATTGGCCTAAATCTATTCAAACATTACCACGTCTCGGTCCAGACTTAGATATCGATATGGACAAGTTAGCTTCATTTGAACCTGACCTCGTCCTAGCATCTTTAAGTGTACCTGGTATGGAGAAAAACATTGAGCGGCTAAAAGAACGTAATATTCCTCATATTGTACTTCAACCGAACTCACTTGAAGAAATTTGTGAGGACCTTCTTAAAGTTGGCGAACTCACTGGACATCAAACACAAGCAAATAATGTTGTGGAGCGAATTCAAAACTTACTTAGCCAATATAATGCGATTAGCAATGAGATTGAACATAAACCCCGTTTATACTGGGAATGGTGGCCAAAACCCGTGTTTACTCCTGGTCAAACAAACTGGCTGACAGAGATTAGTCGGTTAGCTGGAGGAAAGAATATTTTTGATGACGTGGATAAAGCGAGTGTTCAAACCGATTGGGATGATGTTGTGAGCAGAAAACCAGATCACATTTGCCTTGTCTGGGTTGGTGTCGACCACGATAAAGTTAACCCTGATATTGTCAGGAAACGTCCTGGTTGGAACGAGTTCACTCCTGTCGTCGAAGATAAAATTCACGTATTAGATGAGCCTCTTTTCTGCCGGCCATCTCCGCGTTTACTCGTTGGATTACAAAAGGTAGCTTACCTTTTACATCCAGAAAAATATCCAAAGTTTAATGGAAAAGATCTGATTTTGGATAGAGATATTTAATACTATTTCTTTTCATCGAGCTAATTTAATCGTAGCTCATAAGAACATATAAACAAAAACTAAATAAGAGACTAACTTAAAGCTTGTCCTTCACCACTTAACACTACTACAAGTAAGCTCGCTCAATCCACGCCGCTTTACATTGCTTCACTTTACTGTGTTAAAGGTACCTGGTACCCTGCTGTTAGTCTCTTATTTTTGGTTGATTAGAACGACATTTGTCTACGAAAAACTTGTACGGCTTCATTTTCATTTAATTCCGCAAGTTCTTGTTCAGACAGCTTTCCAGTTCCTTCTTTCACAACATATACTTCTACTTCTTGTTTACCCCATTGATCAAAAACTTCTGCTACCGTATCATAATACAAATCAATTTTATTTCCTTTTATCGCTGACCCTGTATCAGCGACTACACCATATCCATAACCGGGGATATAGAGAATACTTCCAATAGGAAAAGTATTAGGATCGGCTGCTATTGTTGAATATAAATCTCTGCGGACTTGTACGCCAGAATATGTAATACCGTAACTTGGATGTCCAGGTTGTTTTCCGGTAGACTCATATCCTGCAGTATAGCCTGTTGCCACTACCTTCTTAGAAGGATACTGTTCCCAATCCACTGCGTCCTCTAATGAAACAGAGTTTGTATCAATGACTGGTAGTGATTTTGCTTCATACATATGCTGAAATGTAGGTAATTCTTTGTGTTCTAATTTACTATCCTTTATTCCATTATCATTTGCACTAGGTGACTCAATAAGACCAAGCTTAGACCATATAGGTAATTCTTGTGCACCTGCTCCTACAATCGCATGATAAGTTGTGAAAAACGCTAAAGCAAACATTATTGTCATGGCTATTCTGCGAAATGTATTTTTCGCAATTTCCATTTTCTTCACTCCCTCTCATTGACTAAGCTTCTCCACTTTCGAAGAAATTATTCAAAAAAAAGGAATACAAAAAGTCTGCTTTTATACTTTTCTGACTTCTCGACAAAGTTCCCTAAAATAAATATTTTGATATAACAAAAAGACCTACCTTTAAAGGTAAGTCCATATTCTTTTTCAGTCCATTTCCATTCTGTATGTAGGCTTTCTAATAACGGATTTAGAATATGCTCGAGTTCCGTCCTTCCATTTTGTGCGGACTTCCATGCCATTGTCAGACACTTATTTGCAAGAACATTTTGTACTAAATTGTACTGTAAACATTTATCTGCCTGACTTATATTTTCATCAAACCTAACTTGCTATCCACAAGAGAAAATATTTCTTTAGCATCTTCTTCTTGATGGATATCGTATTTGTTAGCATCGATTGTAAGCACTTGAGAAGCGTCATAAGAATTATAGATCCATTCATCATATTTACTATGAAGGTAACGATAGTATTCAATTAGTTTTTCATCTTGTTCAAAATCACGGCCACGCTTACCGATTCGATACATAATCGTGTCGAAGTTCGCTCTTAAATAGATAAATAAATCAGGAGCCTTTTTTGGCATACCTTCAATTTCTTCCATCATTTCTTTAAACACCATGTCATAAACCATTTTTTCTTCTTTAGCTATATTCCCAAGTTCAAAATTTACTTGCGTAAACAATGCATCCTCATAAATAGAACGGTCTAGAACACTACGTCTATGGTGAAACGCTTTTTTAATTGCATTAAATCTTGTTCCTAAGAAATACATTTGCAACATAAATCCGTAGCGTTTTTGGTCTGAATAAAACTTATCCAGTATTGGATTGTTGTCTACTGATTCGAAGAATACTTCTGTTCCATAGTATTTACCAATAGCATCTGCATAACTTGATTTTCCTACGCCTATCATCCCGCCGAGTACTATCACCTGATCATCTCCCATTTTATCACCTATCTCCTAGTGTTACTGTAACCAAAAATAATCAATAAATATAAAAGCAAATTGTATAACTAATGGTGTAAACCTGAAGTGTGGTCTATAAAAACAAAGAAGTCGGCGATAAAACAACCGACTACTTGAGGATGAGCTAAAAGAATAGCTCAAACTTATTCACCATATTATCATTAAAACATTCGATACCCTCTAGCTCTAAGCATCCTTATAACGACACCAGATAAAACAGCACCTAACATTCCGCTCGATAAAATTATAATGTCTGCTGGTTTCAATGAGATTAAATCAGATCCCAATGCTCTTAAAGAAGTGATAGGGTTAGTAAAATAATCCAATAATCCAACGTTATCAACAATTAGAATGACAACAATTGGATAAATAATTGCCATGACCCATGTTGAACGTAAAATCATATTTAATAAGAAACCGATCCCAAAAAACAAGATTAAAAATAATAATACCGATATAATTAAAACGGGCAAACCCATAAGAAAATCCATAACTACACCCCCAAAAAAGCAGCTTAACTAAGTAAATTAGACATAATACTACAAATGTTAGTTTACTTAATCTCCGTTACTGCGTCAATATTGAATAATTGAACGACTAGTGAACATTACAAAAAAAAGCGTAGTATTAAGATACTACGCTCTTTTCTACTTTCTTATTTAATTCACCTTGCCCAGAACAAAGGTCGCACGTCTCACTGCCACCTAAAAATAATTCAAAATAACCCGTTCCGTTGCAGTATGGACATTGACCGTCTTTGAGAATAATTTGCCTTTTCTTCATCTATAATAACCTCCCTGTTAATATTTCTGATATTTCAGATAATTTTATCAATTGTTCAGTGAAATTGCAAAACATAAATTTTAGTTAATTATTATCATGTAAGCGCAACCAAATTATATTCTCTTTTAAAATCAACGTTATTTAAAGAATTACAGCATTTTCACAGAAATTGTTATCTTTTCGGTAGCAGGTACCTTTAGTGCACTAAAGGTACCTGCTACCCTCATTTATCCACGAACGATCTAATATAAAAAAGCTGACTCTGGGTGAGTCAGCTTTTGAACATACAGTTATAGAGGGTTTTTCCCTTTTTTCAGAACGAGCGGTGTTCCGCCAAGCATGTATAGGTAGCGGTTGTCGATCATCTTCTTCATAAAGTTTGCAGAAGAACCGTAAAGTTTACGATCAAATACGATACCAATCGCTTCTTTACCACCAAGAGATGCAACTGTACCTTTAATGTCTGGTTTGAATCCTTTTGTTGGTGCATTATGAATTAATGCTTTAATGTTAGATGCACAAACGGCAGCTTGTTGCATCGCGATTTGAGCAGTTGGCGGGTATGGACGATTGATTTCTTCGTTAATGATTAACGCACAATCTCCAATGATAAAGATCTCTTCATGACCTGGAGCACGAAGATCTGACTCCACTTTTACACGACCGCGCATGTTTTCAAATCCGGCTTTTTCGATAAGTGAGTTACCACGTACACCTGTTGCCCATACAACCGTTTCAGACTTAATTTCATTTCCATCCGCAAGAATTACACCATGCTCAGTTACCTCTTTAATCGGACAGCTGATTTTGAATTCTACCCCGCGGCTTTCTAATAAATTCATCGCATACTCAACTAGTTCAGGATCAAACCCTGGTAATGCAGTTGGCGCAGCTTCGATGACGTACATTTTCACTTTTTCGCGTGGTACATCATATGCTTCACATAATTGTGGTACACGCTCAGATAATTCACCAATAAACTCAATACCCGTAAATCCAGCACCAGCAACAATGAATGTTAATAATTCATCACGCTTTTCGTCTTCATTATTATAAATAGAGAACTGATACTCAATGTGATCTCTCACTTGACGAGCACCGTTAACCGTCCATTTACTAAATGCGTGTTCAAATACCCCAGGAACTCCGAATGTTTCAGGCTCTGAACCTAAAGCAACCACTAAATAGTCATAATCCAGTTCGTTGTTTTTCTCCAGGATCACTTTCTTTTCATCCTTTTTAATATCAACAACTACATCTTTAATGAAATGAATCTTATTTAGATTAAGAACATCACTGATTTTCATTCGTGTTTTTTCAGGATCTAACGTACCAGCAGCTGGTTCATGTAACCAAGTTGTTTGGTAATGGTAATTATGTTTATTGACTAATGTAATGTCTGCTTCATTATAACCTAGCTCTTTTGTTAGGCGAGAAGCTGTAATCATTCCCCCGTAGCCTGCTCCTAGGATTACAATTTTTGGCTTATTCAACTTCATCACTTCCATTTTCTTTTTAGTTAAATACTGTTAATCTCTGAAGTAATTTACTAGTTTGTGATTTACTTCACTTAAAAAGTTAAAATTTTTTATAAAATTATACAAAGGCTAACAATTAATTCGATAAATAGTCACAAATCCACATGTATTATCATATTTGTTTTTATTATATTTTTCAACTATCTTTTTTATAATTTCTTCTTATTTCCGTACGTTTATGTGTGTATTTATTTGGAATGTAAAGTTTTATAGTCACCGGTATAATCGACTTGATTACCGTATTTTATTAACAAATTCTTTCTTCAAAATTACCATTATAACGTCTATTTTTTAAATTGGAAACATATTTTTAAATATTTAGACAAATAAGTGGAGGTGCATAGTCTTGACGGAAAAGCGCAATGTTTATGACATTACGATCGTTGGCGGTGGTCCTGTCGGTTTATTTACAGCCTTCTACGGTGGAATGAGACAAGCGAAAGTGAAAATTATCGAAAGTATGCCACAGTTGGGAGGTCAACTTTCCGCCTTATACCCAGAAAAGTACATATACGACGTAGCTGGCTTCCCAAAAATTCGTGCTCAAGAATTGGTGGATAACCTCAAAGAACAAATGAGTAAATTTAATCCTACCGTTGCATTAGAACAATCTGTAAAAAGCATTGAAAAACAACAAGATAAAGTGTTTAAAATCCATACAAATAAAGAGATACATTATTCAAAAACGATCATTATTACTGCAGGCGCGGGAGCATTTCAACCAAGACGTTTAGAAGTGGACGGGGCTGAACAATACGAAGGAAAAAATCTCCACTATTTTGTAAATGATTTAAGTGTATTTAAGGATAAAAATGTTCTAGTGAGCGGTGGTGGCGACTCTGCTGTTGACTGGGCACTAATGTTAGAACCAATTGCTAAAAGCGTAAAGCTCGTACATCGTCGCGATAAATTTAGGGCCCATGAACACAGTGTAGAACTGTTACACCAATCCAAGGTCGACATTCAAACCCCTTTTGCAATCAAAGAATTAATTGGGGATGGTGAGAACATTACTCAAGTTGTCCTTGAAGAAGTTCGAGGAGATAAAGAAGAAACGATTGATGTGGATGCTGTCATCGTCAACTACGGCTTCATCTCTTCACTAGGTCCGATTAAACAATGGGGTCTAGATATCCATAAAAACTCCATCATTGTAAACTCAAAAATGGAAACGAACGTTAAAGGCATCTACGCCGCGGGTGACATCGCTTCGTATGAAGGTAAAGTAAAGTTAATTGCAGTCGGCTTCGGTGAAGCCCCTACTGCCGTTAACAACGCTAAATTCTATATGGACCCAGATGCTCGCCTCCAGCCTGGTCACAGTTCGAGCATGTTTTAATAAACATTAAAAACAAAAAGGCTGAATGTTAGTTCAGCCTTTTTGCCATCTATTCAACATAGTGGAGGTGTGGTATGGGTATTGTATTTTTATTTTACAAAGCCGCCATTTAATTGTTGTTCAGCCATTTGTACAAGTCTCTTCGTAATTTCTCCACCTACTGACCCGTTAGCACGAGCTGTAGCGTCTGGACCTAGTTGTACACCAAATTCGGAAGCAATCTCATATTTCATTTGATCAAGTGCTTGTTGCACTCCTGGTACGACTAATTGATTTGAATTGTTGTTGTTTGCCATGATCAATTCCTCCTTTTGTATAATGTATGTATAACATATGTCAATTTAATGATTTTATACTTTGCTCACTTATCCAATTTTAACCATTTAGACTTTGCTCACTTATCCAATTTTAACTATCTTGACTTTAGATCTATTTTTACTTAGTAATAGCAATTTGAAGGGATTTTTACCTTATCATAGAAGTATTTAACACCTTAAAATTTACCTGTTAAGGAGTTGTTTATAGTGAAAATATTTAAAAAAGGAATTAGTTTGGCATTAGCCGCAACGTTTGTACTAGGAGCAGCAAGTACAGTTGGAGCGCATGAACACAAAATTATTACTCCTGGTGGAAAGGAAGTAATTATTAAACAGGAACCATTCCACGGGACTGATTTAACAAACGCTAAAATTTTGAACAACCCACATTATGAGCAAGAAACATATGATACACATGGGTTACATCCTATTCATTACATGCTCCATATGGGGCCTAGTAAAGAAAAGCGTGCTATTGAAGTCAAGGCAAATGCAAATTAAGGATTCGAACCGCTTCCAACGTGGAGGCGGTTATTTTTATTAGTTAAACTTTTAAGTTAATATCTGTAAATTTCGATTGAACGTCAGAATGTTACTTCACAATTCCTTTTAAGAATTAGAAGAAAGGAACCTAAATTAACACCAAACGATAACAGAGCCAGTAATAATGAAAAGTAAAAAAACCTTTCTAACGAAAAGTCGTTAAAAAGGTTTTATCCCATTAATATTAGTGATTAACACTCTTCAGGTTTTCCAGCATTCTCAGCTGTTCTAAACGAAGAACCACAGCCACATGATGCGATCGCGTTTGGATTTTCAATTGTAAATCCTCCGCCCATCATGTTTTGTTTATAATCGATAACTACACCATTCAAGACAGGCGCACTTTCTTCATCAACAAGTACTTCTATGCCATCATAGTCTAATTTTTGATCATTGTCTTGCTCTTCTTTATCAAAGCCCATGCCGTATGAAAGGCCGCTACAACCTCCACCCTTCACACCAATTCGAAGCTTTAACCCTTGCTCCTCTTCATCATTTAACATCTCTTTGATACGAGCAATCGCTGATTCTGTTATGGTTAACATTCAAATCCCTCCTCTACTATATCTTATTTTACTACCTATACATATTGTTCTCAAGGAAGGACGTTTTCTTTTACCTTTTGGTTAAAAAACATTTGTTTTTTCTGCTTTGTTAATATTTCATTATGTTTTTCGTCTATTTTTTGACTGTACTCCAACACTAGTGGGTGGTTAAATCCATATTGTAGAGCCGTTGATACCATTTTTTCTCTTAAAACTTCAATTGTCGACAGGCACTCTTCACAACAAATCCTCTCCAAACCACTCACCCCTATCCTTAGTCCTTATTTATCTTTTTAAAAGGACAACTTTACTTATTATTTTACCAAAAAGACCCATTGTTTACAAAGACGAAATGTCTCGAATTCAATATCTTTTCAGAAAAATCCACGTTGAAAAATGCCCTCGTACTAAAGGTTTACCCTTATCGAAAGAATATTAAACATAATAATCTAGTTTTTTACAATTCTTCTTTCTTTCTTTTTCTTATTTTTTTTTGATAGTATAATAGAAGAACATTTAAAAACAAAATGTTTCGCATAACTTGGGGGATAATGATATCAGTGGTACAATATCATTAATTTATATGATCTAGTTATTAAGAAATTATCCTTAAAACCATTTGAATAGATTTCTATCATTTTTCTATACGTTAAGTTTGTTAAAAAAAATTTTAAATACTGGTGCTGCTACACGATGTGCTTTTATGCAGCCAAATATAATGAAATGAGGTAATTTAATGTCTACACTTACTCTTGACAAACGCATGCAAGAAATTGCAAGCAAAATACAAAATGGTGAACGTCTTTCAATTGAAGACGGACTGTATTTATACGAAACTCCAGATCTTCTAGCAGTAGCTCAACTAGCAAACGAAGCCAATCTAAAAAAGAATGGAAATAACGTTTATTTTATCGAAAATATGTACATTAATCCTACGAATGTTTGTGAAGCGAACTGTGGTTTCTGTGGCTTTAAGCGTAAGCCGGGTGAAGAAGGGGCTTACACAATGGACGAAGAAGCTTTACTAAAGTACGTTAGCGATCGATGGAACGATAACATTCGTGAATTCCATATCGTTGGTGGCCATAACCATGAAGTGCCTTTTGATTACTATTTAGATACGATCCGCACATTGAAAAAACACTATCCACAAGCTACAGTAAAAGCTTATACTGGTGCTGAAATTGAGTTCTTCTCAAGAATTGCCGGGATCTCAATGAAAGAAGTTCTTGAAGAGCTAATCAAAGCTGGTTTAGATACTATGCCTGGCGGGGGAGCTGAAATTTTAACAGAGCGTTACCGCTTGAAAATGAGTCCAGATAAAGCATCTACGGATCAATGGTTAGAAGCTCATGAAATTGCTCATGGACTTGGCTTAAAAACACATGCCACAATGCTGTACGGATCGATTGAATCATATGAAGAGCGCCTGATTCATATGGATCGCTTACGTCAGCTTCAAGATCGTACAAACGGTTATATGGTATTTATTCCGCTAGCTATGCAGCCACGTTCTATTAATGCGGGCTTAAAGCGTAGAACATCTGCTTTTGATGATATGAGAACAGTAGCGATCAGCCGACTGATGCTAGATAACTTCGATCATATTAAAGCTTATTGGATTAATATCGGCGTTCAGCTAACACAAATGGCATTAACGTTCGGTTCTGATGATATTCACGGTACATTAATTGAGGAGCGTATCTCGCATGCTGTCGGTGCATTAACTTCAGCTGGTATTACTCGTGACGAGTTAATCCACTTGATCAAAACAGCTGGCAGAACACCAGTAGAACGTGATACATTCTATAACATCGTTAAGAAATATTAATTAAATAAAAAAAAAACGGTCTTCCAAATGGAGACCGTTTTTTTGTTGCTACTTTCGAATATATTCACCTGTACAAATCGTTTCAGCTGCCCCTGTCATGAGGACATCGCCATCTGTTGTCCAAGTGATTTTTAAATCGCCGCCTAGTAAGTGAACCGTGATCTCTTCACCCTTTTTCACTTTGTCATTTAAGACGGCAGCTACTACAGCAGCGCATGCTCCTGTTCCACACGCTTGTGTGATCCCAGAACCTCTTTCCCATACACGAAAGTGCAGTTCAGTTGCATTTATTGCCTCAACGAACTCTACATTAACCCATTCAGGAAAAATCTCGTCCTTTTCAAGTACAGGGCCTAACGTTTCTACAGGCGCGTCAGCAATTTGATCGACGAAAAATACGGCGTGTGGATTACCCATCGAGACTGCGGTCATCTCTAACGCATGACCATTTCGCTCAATTGGCTCAGCAATGACTTGACCTTCTGGGTCACCAATCATCGGTAAATCTTTACGCGCTAATCGAGGCTGTCCCATATTTACCGTTACTTCTTTTACTTGTTCCCCTATTAAGTGGACGGTCGCTTCTACTAAGCCGCCTAGTGTTTCAATTTGAAACGTCGTATCCCTAACATAGCCCTTTTCATAAGCAAACTTTGCGACACAGCGTAAGCCATTACCACAATTTTTCGCTTCCGATCCGTCATTATTAAAAACTCGCATTTTTACTGGAGCTGCTTCAGACGGACAAACAAGAATCATTCCATCTGAACCAATTCCTTTATTTTTATCAGCTACCTCTACGGCTAGTTGCGGAAGTTCTTCTTCCTTCAACTGTTCTTGAAACATATCGACATAGATATAACTGTTTCCCAATCCATGCATTTTTGTGAATTTCATCAGAAGTTCCTCACTTTCTTAACTTTTCATCCGTCCAAAAGTAATCATCATCTGCTTCTAGTATTGTCATTTTATGGCGGCAGCAAGGCATAACAACTATCGTTTTTATCCCTTCCTTCGCTCTCTTTAAGTCACTTTCTTTTATATGAAGCAAGACACTCTCTGTCTCGCAATATGGACATTCACTAAAGTAAATATCTTTCATTACTTTTTCATAAGGCCACGTATTTTCAAATGGAATGACATCCAATAGAAACACTCCTTTAATAGCTTGCAATGAGTTACAGATCAATTTTTATAAAAGTATATCAAACTGGCATGGTAGGATCTCAAAGCCCGCTTTAACATAATAAGGTTATTTATTCCACTTTTGCCCTTAAGGCGTAGTGGCATGGGATTTAGATTATCTACGATTACTCTTTAAGTCGATAATTTATTCTCATTATAAAATAAGCCTGCTCCTTTTCAAGAGCTGGCTTTTTTTAAAACATTGGATTCTCTTCAATATATATATAGATGTTTTTTACTAATTCGTCCGTTGACTCCCCATATACAAACTCGCCGTTTACTAGAGCAAAATGCGATACAGCACATTGGCCGCAATGACCTAAGCACCCGTATTCAATCACGTCTAAATTAGGGTCTCTCTCTAGCTCTTCTTTTGCCTTTTGACTACCGCTAGCTAAATTACTTAGGCAAAATTCTACGATTGGTTTTATCACAGTTATCACCTCTATTTCTCACTCTGCCATTATGCTACATCCTTTAGTACAATAAATCAATCTTAACATGTTTTTATCAAAAATACTCATAAACTCCTTATTAAAAGTCCTTAAATTTTTCACAAATTTGTTGTTATTTAGACATGGAATTGTTATAATTCAAACTGACCACGGTCACTTTTAAGGAGTACTGAAATGGAAAAAAATAAAAAAGAACGTACAAAAGAACGAATTGTCAGTGCTGCAATTGTTCTTTTTCGTGAGAACGGATTTGACGCAACGACAGTAAAAGAAATTACCGAAGCAGCCGCTGTTGCAAAAGGTACTTTTTTTAATTATTTTCCTACAAAAGAATCAATATTACAAACCTTAATCGCTGAGCGGTTGACAGCGGTTACTTCATTAATGAATGAAGCTTACTTTAAGAAGAAAACGCTTTTATTTAAGATTGAAAGAGTAATTGCGGAATTGTTAGCAGATTATAACGATAACCCTGAATTAACAGTAAAAATGTGGGTCCATTCCTTACAATCAGATCAGATTATTCATACATATTGGGAAGCATTATTAGACCAAGCCATACAAGCGAACGAACTGAAGCCAGATGTATGTATTAAACGATGGAGTCACTTAATAAATAGTCAATTTTTATATGGCCTTGTCATGTTTGCCGACAGACAGCCAAAGCATAATGTAATTAAACAAATGATGGAATTAGTCACCATTTGTTTACAGGCAATACTAGAAAAAAGGGGAAATCATCACATGCATAAACTCGTAGTATTAGGTGGCGGCTATGGTGGTATGAGAGTTTTACAACGCTTACTAACTAACGATCTACCTAACAATATTGAAGTAACATTGATTGATAAAATGCCTTATCATTGTTTAAAAACGGAATATTATGCACTAGCTGCGGGTACCGAATCAGATCATCATATTCGTGTCCACTTCCCAGATGACGAACGATTAAAAATTAAATATGCTACGGTAGAAGATATTGATTTAGAAAATAAGTTAATTCATTTAGCAGATGAGGATGCTTTTTCATACGATACATTAATTATTGGTTTAGGCTGTGAAGATAAATATCACAATGTTCCCGGCGCACCTGAACACACATTAAGTATCCAAAGCATGGAAGCAACACGTAAAACGTATGAAACCCTTAGTAACTTGCGCCCAAATGCTGTTGTTTCCATTGTTGGAGCAGGATTAAGTGGGGTCGAACTAGCGAGTGAACTACGCGAGAGTCGTCCGGATTTAACGATCAAGTTATTTGACCGTGGTGAAATTGTATTATCCATGTTCCCTCACCGCTTAAGTTCTTACGTGCAAAATTGGTTTGAAAGCCACGGTGTAGAAGTCGTCAATAAATCAAACATTACGGCTGTTGAAGAAAATACATTATATAACCATAACGAACCAATTCATTGCGATGCCATTATTTGGACTGCTGGTATTCAGCCGGTTGAAGTCGTTAGAAATTTAAAGTCAGATAAAGATGAGCAAGGTCGAGTTAAATTAACTCCTCATCATCACCTGCCAAATGACGAGAATGTTTTCGTTGTCGGTGACTGCGCAAGTTTACCACACGCACCAAGTGCTCAGCTTGCTGAAGGCCAAGGTGAACAAATTGTCATGGTGTTGAAAAAACGTTGGAACGGTGAAACTATACCTGAAACACTTCCTAAGATTAAATTAAAAGGTGTGCTCGGTTCACTTGGGAAGAAACACGGGTTCGGACTAATGGGAGAACGTACTTTATTAGGCCGTGTACCACGTGTACTTAAAAGCGGCGTGCTTTGGATGTACAAATATCATTCTGGTTGATTTTATACAGAAGTACAGCTAGATTGAATAAGGGCATGGAGACTATACTCCATGCCCTATTTTTATTTTTGCCGTTGGACATATTTTATTGGGTTGAATAGTTTGGGCCGAAAGATTATTTAATCATTTCTTCTATTTTGTCACTTATCGCTTTTAACTTTGGATTACCCTCTGCGACAACTTCACCGTCAATGACAATAAGCGGGTAAAAGTATTCGTCATTATGGATCGCTTCAACGAAACCTTGATCCGCCTCTGTGATCTCGTCCTGTTCAATATCAACGTATCTAAATTGCAACGATACGTCTGGATATTTCCGAGTAAGTGCCGCTTCTAACCATTCTTTCGTTTCTAAAGAAGTTGGTAAGTTGACACAACTTGCACATTTCACTTCCGCACCGTATATACTAATCGTTACACTACTCAAATCGATCACCCTCAACAAATTAATAAATCGATCATACACTGTAATATGAGAAAAGTGCAAGGGGCCTGCTTATCGGCGACAAGCGCTGGAGGGCCATCTATTAGTGTCCTGCTCTTGGACACGTTAGATGGAACGAAGCGACCTCGAGCCGATGGACCCTGGAGCTAGACAACGAAAAGTGCAAGCGATTGGTAGCGGCATAGGACTGGAGCGGTCCAGGTTAAATACGGTCAGTTGTAGAGAGAGGTAGTAACCGTTTTTTATTTAGCGGACTGAGTGGACCTTATTTCAAGAAAAACCCCTTTATTTAAGTGTTTACCGGCCTCAGAGGCTCTTATTTGCCTAAACTCATAAAAAAACAACAAAGAAAGTAGTAAATAAGGGCTTCTGAGTCCTCTAACTTTGCTAAAATGATGGTTTTTATCAAAATAAAGTTTTCTGTGGACCTATGTCAAGAAAGTGGACACCTAAATAACGAATTTTAGTTTCTCGTATTATGGAAACAGTAGACCCTTCTTCACTTTTTAAAAGCATAGATGATGCCGTGGATGCATCAAGCCCAAACCGCTTGACCCAACCACTCTATCATCTG